>JAZQNZ010000256.1:0-6590 GCA_045627665.1 Oscillospiraceae bacterium | reverse complement strand
GGCGATGGCGCCCAGCTTGTGCAGACCGACGATGGTGGGCCAGAACTCCCAGTTGCGGCGCATGACGAGCATGACGCGGTCGCCCTTGCCGATGCCCATGGCGCGGAAATAGTTTGCCGCGCGGCCGCTCATCTTCTTCATATCCTCAAAGGTAAAGCGGCGCTCGGTCTTTTCGCGGTCAAGATGCACCATGGCAAGGCGCTTCGGCTCGCGGCGGGCGATGGCGTCCACAACGTCAAAGCCGAAGTTGAAGCTGTTTTCGTTGGAGAAGCTGATGTAGCGCGGGGTGCCGCGCTCGTCGGTCTCGGTACGGATGAAGTCCGCCATGAAGTCGGGCGCGGGCTCCGTCTTCTTTTCGGCGGCAGCGGCGCTTTCCGGCTGCACAGCCGCTCCGACATTGCGCAGCCGGCCGTGCTCCCACGCGCCTTCTTCCTCGCCCGCGAGGATGACGGCGCAGAACACGCAGTCCGCTCCGTCAATGGCGATCATGCCGTGGGGGGTGGAGGAATTGTAGAAGATGCTGTCGCCCGGGCCGAGCACTTCGGTGTGCTCGCCGATCTTGACCTTCAGCCGTCCCTCCAGGATCAGGTCAAATTCCTGACCGCCGTGGGTGGTCTGGTGGATGGGCGCGTTCTGCTCCGCCTCGGAGTATTCATAGCGCACCCAGTAGGGGTCGGCCTTGCGGTTTTTGAACAGCGGGGCGATGGAGCGGATCTCGGTGCCCGGCTCGCAGCTCGTGAGCTGACCGCCGCCGCGGCGCGTCACCGCATAGCTGGTCAGACGCGGGGCCGCGCCCTCCAGCAACTCCATCATCTCAACGCCGAATACCAGCGCGCACTTGTGGATGAAGCTGAACGGCAGATCCGCCGCACCCGCCTCGTATTTGATGTAATCCTCCAGAGAGAAGCCGGTGGATTCGGACATCTGCTCCTGCGTGTAGCCGCAGTCCAGCCGCAGCTCGCGGATTCGCTCCGCAACCTCGCGCATCACACCGGTCGTCGTATCAGCCATGATAATCTCCTCCTGAATCAGAATTTAAAAAGAAAAACCCGCCTCAGAATTGAGACGAGCAAATAAATAACCCGCGGTACCACTCAATTTGCGTCCGGACGGACGCCGCCTTCAGGCTCCAACAAGCCCTTCGCCTTAACGCGGCTGCAACGTAAGGCGTCTACTGATGTGCGGGAAAAGCACACGTTCGGGCCTTCAGCTCGGAAGGGATGGGTTTCGGGATCGTTCACTGCCGGCTCACAGCAGCCGCCGGCTCTCTGAAAGTGGGATGATCCCAACCGTCTTCGTCATCGCCTTTGCACGTTATTAAAGCACAACATTTCCGAATCGTCAACTGTTTTTTCATTTTTTTCACTTTTTGATTGACATTTGGTTGAAAGTCGCTATAATGAAATCAATTTAAACAGTGAAAGAGGACATGGGCGTAATGATCGGTTCCTTCGCATCCGTAATTATCATTCTGGTCGGCATTCTTGTAGTTGCCGGCCTGAGTGTGCTGCAGAAAAACTGATCTTTACCCGACGTCGATAAGCAGAGTATTTCAAGCGCGGCTCCGTTCGATCGACGGAGCCGATTTTTGTTTTTTACCGGACGCGCAGGAGGACACCTATAATATTATGGATACTTTTTCCGAACTGATGACGCGCGGCCCGCGCATCATTGCGGTGACAGGGCATTTCGGCAGCGGCAAGACGGAGTTTGCCGTCTCGCTCGCCTTTGCGCTGGCGGCGCAGGCCGAAGCGCGCGGCGAACGTCTGGCGCTGTGCGATCTGGACATCGAAAACCCCTATTTCCGCTCCCGCGAGCGCGGGGAGGCCCTGGAGGGCGCAGGCGTAAAGGTATATTCCGACCCCTTCGGCGGACACAACGGCAGCGAGCTGCAAACCATCGCCGCCGCCATCCGCGCCCCGCTGGAGAACCCGGACTGCCGCGTTGTTCTGGACTGCGGCGGCGATCACACCGGCGCGATGGTGATGAACCAGTTTGCAAAACACTTCACCCCCGGCGATTACCAGCTTCTCTGCATCGTCAACTGCAACCGTCCCGGAACGAACACGCCGGAAAAAGCGGCGGAGCATATCCGGGCGATCGAGACGGCGACGGGCTTCTCCGTCACGGGGCTGGTCTCCAACGCGCACCTGATCCGCTTCACCACGGCGGACACGGTGACGGAGGGCTGGGAATTTACAAAACAGGTGGCCGCGCTCACCGGCGTTCCCGCGCTGGCGGCGTGCTGCATGGAGCGCCTTGTGCCGGAGGTCTCCGGCCGCGGCTTCAATGTGTTCCCCATCGGGATGCATATGCGCGAGAGCTATCTGGATCAGCAGGTTTAACATTTGGTTTTGATATAAGGAGGAAGCAAATGAAAAAACGCTTTAAAGTCCTGTTCAACCGGGACAAGTGCAAGGGCTGCGAGCTTTGCGTCAGCTTTTGCCCCAAGAAGATCCTTGCACCGGACAGTGCGGTGAACGCGAAGGGCTACCACCCCATCTGCGTCACCGATCAGGCCGAGTGCATCGGCTGCAGCAGCTGCGCGCTGATGTGTCCCGACTGCTGCATCAGCATCTATGAGCTGGAGGAAGGAGAAGAGGCATGAGCAAGATTCTGATGAAGGGAAACGAGGCGTTTGCCGAGGCCGCCATCCGCGCGGGCTGCAAGTGCTATTTCGGCTATCCCATCACTCCGCAGAACGAGATTCCCGAGTACATGAGCCATGAGCTGCCGAAGGCCGGCGGCGCGTTCCTGCAGGCAGAAAGCGAGCTTGCGGCGGTCAATATGGCATTCGGCGCTTCCGCTTCCGGCGGCCGCGTTTTCATCTCCACCAGTTCTCCCGGACTTGCGCTGATGCAGGAAGGTCTGGGCTTCATCTGCTCCGCAGAGGTCCCGCTCGTCGTGCTGAACGTCAGCCGCGGCGGCCCCGGCGTCGGCGGCATCCAGCCCGGTCAGGCGGACTACACACAGGTCACCCGCGGCGGCTACAACGGCGACGCAAAGATCCCCGTCCTTGCCCCCGCAGGCATTCAGGAATGCGTGGATCTGATTTATGAAGCTTTCGATATTGCGGACAAATACCGCAACCCCGTCATGATCTTTGCAGACGGCATGATGGGTCAGATGATGGAGCCCGTCGAGCTGCCCGCCCCCCGCGGCATCACGCCCCCGGAAAAGATCAACGAGGCGAAGCCCTGGGCGATCACCGGCACGAATCAGCACGAGGGCCGCAACGTCGTCTATTCTCTGCGTATGCAGCCCGATGTGCTGGAAAAGCACGTTGAGCACCTGTTTGAAAAGTACGACGACGCCGCGAAGGAGCTTGTCCGCTACAAGACGCAGGGTCTTGAGGATGCGGAGATCGTCTTCGTCGCATTCGGTACGATGTCCCGTCTGTGCGCCGAGGCGATCGAGCTTCTGGAGGCGCAGGGCATCAAGGCCGGTCTGATCCGCCCGATCTCCCTATGGCCCTTCCCGGACGCCGCATTCGATGAGATCGGCCCGAAGACCAGGATCGTGATTTCCACCGAGCTGAACATGGGCCAGATGATCGGCGACGTTAAGGCCGCCGCAAACGGACGCTGGCCGGTCGGTCTGATCAACCGCACGGGCGGTATCGTTCCCAGCTCGCTTGAGATCGTGGAACGCGCAAAGAAACTGCTGGAGGGGGTAAAGTGATATGAAACCTGTATTTGAACCGACAAGCGGCATCGTCCCTGTGGACACCAGCTACTGCCCCGGCTGCTCCCACGGCATTGCCCACCGCATCATCATGGAGTGTCTGGAGGAGCGCGGCGCGCTCGGCAACACCATCGGCGTTGTCCCCATCGGCTGCTCCATCAATGCGCACCATTTCATGAACGTCGATATGTGCGAATCCACCCACGGCCGCGCACCCGCCATCGCCTCCGGCATCCGCCGCGTCCATCCGGACAAGACGGTGTTCACCTATCAGGGCGACGGCGACCTTGCCAGCATCGGCGCCGGTGAGATCGTCCACGCGGCACACCGCGGCGAGAAATTCACCACGTTCTTCATCAACAACGCCATTTATGGCATGACCGGCGGCCAGATGGCGCCGACGACGCTGATCGGCCAGCGCGCCACCACCTGCGTGGACGGCCGCACCCAGGAGCAGGCAGGTCTGCCCCTGCGTATGTGCGAGCTGATCGCCACCATCCCCTGCGCCGTTTACGTTGAGCGCGTCATGCTGAACAACCCCGCAAACATCCGCAAGGCAAAGAAGGCCGTTCAGACCGCGCTGGACATTCAGGAGGCCGGTCTCGGCTTCACCTTTGTGGAGTTCCTCTCCGCCTGCCCGACGAACTGGGGTCTTGCCCCGGTGGACGCGCTGAAGTGGGTCGAGGACAACATGGCGGCTTACTACCCCATCGGAAACTTCAGAAAACCGGAGGGATACTGATCCCGCAAAAGTGCGGGCGCTTTTGCGGGCAGGCTGCAGCCTGCTGCAGCGCACTCGCTTTCGCTCGCACGTTTGCAGGCCGAGAAGTATTTTTTCCGAGATACATGCTCCCGGAAAAAATGATTTCATTTTCTTTGCGCCTGCGGGCGCAAACTCTGCGAGGCGTTTTTGAAACGCCGATGTGAATGATTGGAGAAATAATATGAAACAGAAAATGTTTTTTGCCGGCAGCGGCGGACAGGGTACGCTGGCCATCGGTCAGATGATCGCCAAAGCCGCGATGGACGAGGGCAAGGAAGTCACCTGGCTGCCCTCCTACGGCCCGGAAATGCGCGGCGGCACCGCGAACTGCACCGTCGTTGTCTCGGATAAGCCCATCGCCTGCCCCCTCATCAACGAAGCCGACCTGCTGGTGGTCATGAATCTCCCCAGCCTGCTGAAGTTTGAGTCCATGGTCGCCCCCGGCGGTCTGCTCATCATCAACAGCTCCCTCGTTCCCGAGAAGGCAACGCGCGACGACATCCGCGTGGCGTATATCCCCGCAAACGACAAGGCCATCGAGCTCGGCAACGACAAGGCCGCAAATATGGTCATGCTCGGCGCCATCCTCAAGGAAACCGGCATTGTCGAGCCGGAAACCATCCGCGAGCAGATGCGTCATATGTTCTCCGGCCGCAAGGAAAAGTTCCTGCCCATGAACCTTGCCGCGCTGGATATGTATCTCGTCTGAGTCATTTCAATATCAATATCAAACAACGAAAAGGAGTTGTCGCATTGTGAAAAGCGCAT
The DNA here is from genome assembly GCA_045627665.1 of Oscillospiraceae bacterium. Lineage (GTDB taxonomy): Bacteria > Bacillota > Clostridia > Oscillospirales > Oscillospiraceae > SVKR01. The sequence goes on along the minus strand of JAZQNZ010000256.1, from coordinate 1,375 downwards.
ATCTGAACCGCGTTCTTGAAACAGTTAAGTCCCGCAACCCCGGCGAGCCGGAATTCCTGCAGGCCGTCACCGAGGTTTTGGAAAGTCTGGAGTGCATCGTTGAGAAGCACCCCGAATACGAAGCAAACGGCATTGTCGAGCGTCTGTTGGAGCCGGAGCGTTTCATCCAGTTCCGCGTCCCCTGGGTGGACGATGCCGGCAAGGTGCAGGTCAACCGCGGCTTCCGCGTCCAGTACAACAGCGCCATCGGCCCCTACAAGGGCGGCCTGCGCTTCCATCCCAGCGTCAATTCTTCCGTCATGAAGTTCCTCGGCTTTGAGCAGGTTCTGAAAAACAGCCTGACCACGCTGCCCATGGGCGGCGGCAAGGGCGGCAGCGACTTTGACCCCAAGGGCAAGTCCGACGCCGAGGTCATGCGCTTCTGCCAGAGCTATATGACCGAGCTTTACCGCCACATCGGTCAGTTCACCGACGTTCCCGCCGGCGACATCGGCGTCGGTGCGCGCGAGATCGGCTTCCTCTTCGGCGAGTACAAGCGCATCACCAACCGCTACGACGCCGGCGTTCTCACCGGCAAGGGCCTCACCTACGGCGGCTCCCTCGCCCGTACGCAGGCCACCGGCTACGGTCTGTGCTACTTCGTGCAGGAATACCTCAAAACCGTGAAAAACGACAGCTTTGCAGGCAAGGTCTGCGTCATCTCCGGCAGCGGAAACGTCGCGCAGTACGCCGCAGAAAAGGCCACGCAGCTCGGCGGCAAGGTCGTTGCGATGAGCGACAGCGCCGGCTATATCTACGATCCCAACGGCATCAACTTTGAGGTGCTGTTCACCATCAAGCAGAAAGAGCGCGCCCGCATCAGCGAGTACGCCAAGCGCGTCCCCGGCAGCGAATACCACGAGAACTGCCGCATGATCTGGTCCGTCAAGGCCGATCTGTATATGCCCTGCGCAACGCAGAACGAGATCGACGTCAAGGAAGCGGAAATGATCATCAAAAACGGCGGCATCGGCCTGTTCGAGGGTGCCAATATGCCCACCTCCCTGGCAGCCACCCAGATGATTCAGGCAGCCGGTCTGCTGTTCAGCCCCGGCAAGGCCAGCAACGCCGGCGGCGTTGCCACCTCCGGTCTGGAGATGAGCCAGAACTCCATGCGCCTGAGCTGGAGCTTCGAGGAAGTGGACGCCAAGCTCAAGGGCATCATGGAGGGCATCTTCCACAATGCCTACGACGCCTCTGCCGAGTGCGGCGCAGAGGGCAACCTTGTCGTCGGCGCAAACGTCGCCGGCTTCCTGAAGGTCGCCACCGCCATGCTGGCGCAGGGCATCGTCTGATCCCCGCAGCAGCGCGTATAGAAAAAAACAGGGACTGCACT
>JAZQNZ010000255.1:0-2202 GCA_045627665.1 Oscillospiraceae bacterium | reverse complement strand
GACCTCCAGCGTGTGGGTCAGGCGGGTGCGGTAATGGTCGCCCTCCGGCTGCAGAAACACCTGCGTTTTGTGCTTCAGGCGGCGGAAGGACTTCGCGTGCGTGATGCGGTCAACATCGCGCTGAAAGCAGGTGCGGATGGGACAGGGCTCCTCCGGCTGCTCCCGGCCGGCGGATGCCTCCGACAGAACGCCGTAAGGGCCGATGAGCAAATGTTCAAGCTGTTCGCGCTGTTCTCTCGGACAGGACATGGCCGCACCTCCCAAATCAGTTCTCCTTTTGCTTTATTCGATGCCCGGCGGCAATTACCCTTTATTTTTATCGAAAGATTTTTTAAAATCATTAGAAAGTCCCGGCAACAAGCCGGGAGAATCTGAAAAAACTATGCGTTCGGTGCGGTCTGCGTCAGCCGATGCGGACGCCGCAGAAGCGACTGCCCTCCACCGTAAAGCCGATGCTGCCCGCGCTCATTTCCCGCAGCGCCGCGGAAAAATCCTCTGCCCGATCCTCGCGGATCAGGGCGGAAATGCAGATGTCCGCGCCGTAGTTCGTGTGCTCGACGACGGCCTCCCGCTCGTCCAGCAGACGCTTCACGCGGTCAAACATATTGTACGCACAGTGCAGCGAGACCCTCTGCCACAGCGCCATCTGCGCGATCCCGGCGTCGTCCAGCGCCGCCTTTGCCGCGGCGGTGTAGGCGCGGACGAGCCCGCCCGTGCCGAGCAGAACACCGCCGAAATAGCGCGTGACCGTGCAGCAGACATTCTGCAGCCCCGCGCCGTTCAGAACGGCAAGGATCGGCTGACCTGCCGTGCCCTGCGGCTCGCCGTCATCGCCGTAGCGGACGGCGCCGGTGTCCCGGATGACATAGGCAAAGCAGTTGTGCCGGGCGTCGTAATGCTCCTTTTTGACGGCGGCGATCATGGCAAGCGCGTCTGCCTCCGTTTCAACGGGGCGGATGCACCCGATGAAGCGCGAGCGTTTTTCCGTATATTCTCCCGTGCCGCTGCCGGCAGGGACGAGATAGGTCGTCATGGTCGGGCTCCTTTCGTAGTCAGGGGCGACTTTTTTGGGGGGTGACCCCGCGCGGGGCGTTATCCGAGCCTGCCGCGCCGGGAGAGATACTCGCTCCTGCGCAGCGAGTAAAACTGCTCGATGACCTTTCCGGCGGCGGGCCACTCGGTCTCGCGGAGAAATTCCGGGCGGAAGCCGCATTTTTGAATGACGCGGCGGGATTTTTCGTTTTGAACGAAATGACTGCACCAGACGCGGCGGCAGCCGTCCGCTTCAAACAGGTGATCGAGCAGACCGAATACCGCCTCGGGGATATAGCCGTTTCCCCAGAAGGGGCGGCCGATCCAGTAGCCGACCTCCGGCCCCTCGGGGACGCGCTCACGTGAAAAGCTGCCGATGCTGCCCACGGGCGTATCGCCCCCGGCGCGGATGCAAACGGCGTAAGTTCCCTCTGCGGAAAGCACGTCGCGGATGACCTGACGGCTGTCGTCCACGCCGGTATGAACGGCCCAGCCGGCGGCCGGCCCGATCTCCGGATCGGATGCATACTGATAAAGCGCCTGCGCGTCCTCCTCCCGCCACGGGCGGAGGATCAGGCGTTCCGTTTCAAGAATCATGGCTGCGGTTCTTCCTTAACATAGTCTTTTACTTTTGCCCAGAGCTCGGGCTTCACGACCGCCTCGACAAGCGTGCCGCGCTCAACGTATTCCACGCGCACCACGGCGGCCTCGTCGTGGAGCTGCTGCACCAGCCCGCCCTTGTCGAAGGGGATGAGAAATACGGCGTGGTGCTTGCTGCGGCCCAGAAGCTCGCTGATCTTTTGCAGCAGCTCCGCCGTGCCCTCCCCGGTCTTTGCAGAGATGCAGACCGAGTTTGCCTCCCGGGGGAGCAGACCGCGGCAGACGTCGCATTTGTTGTATACACGGATACACGGAGTGCTCTCCGCGCCGAGCTGCGCGATCAGGGCGTCCACGATCTCCGCCTGACTCTGCCATTCCTCACTGCTGACGTCGATGACGTGGAGCAGCACGTCGGCATAAGATAACTCCTCCAGCGTTGCCTTAAACGCTTCGATGAGGTGGGTGGGCAGTTTGCGGATGAAGCCGACGGTGTCGCTGAGCAGCACCTCCTGTACCTCGTCCACCATGAGGCGTCGGGTGGTGGTGTCCAGCGTGTCAAACAGCCTGTTG
>JAZQNZ010000254.1:0-9440 GCA_045627665.1 Oscillospiraceae bacterium | reverse complement strand
TGGTCTGCATCGACTATGAGCGCATTCTGCGCGACGGCGCACAGGCCATCATCGACGAGGCGAAGCAGTGCATCCGCGACCTGCGCTACACCTCCGGTGACGCGATCAAAAAGCGCACCTACTGGGAAGCCGTCATCATCGTGTTCGAGGCATGGATCCGCTTTGTGAACCGCTATGCCGATCTGGCAGAGAAAATGGCTGCGGAAGAGAAAAATGAGACGCGCCGTGCCGAGTTGCTGGAGATGGCACGCATCTGCCGCAAGGTGCCTCAGTACCCCGCAGAGAGCTTCCGCGAGGCGCTGCAAAGCTTCTGGTTCACCTTCCTGATGGCGCTGCCCTCTCCCACCACCAGCGCCGGCCGCTTCGACCAGTATATGTATCCCTACTATAAGCACGACATCGACGCCGGAGCGATCACCGACGATGAGGTGCTGGAGCTGCTGGAGATCATGAAGTGCAAGGTCATGAAGATCAATCGCGTCTCCGGCAAGGCCAATCGCGCCAAGAACGCAGGCATGGCAAAGTGGTACAACTGGACGCTGGGCGGCGTGAAGGATGACGGCACGGATGCCACCAACGCTCTGACCTACCTCCTGCTGGAGGCCAGTAAGGACACCGGCCTGCCCCACTTCACCGTGACGCTGCGCGTTCATGAGAACACGCCTCCCGAGCTGTTGAAGAAGGCGCTGGAGGTCGTCCGCACCGGTATCGGTATGCCCGCATTTGTGGGCGACGAGAGCTATATCAACTTCTTTACCAACAACGGCATGACGCTGGAAAACGCCCGCGATTACTGCATGACCGGCTGCGTGGACGGCAACGTACCCGCCCGCTCCCGCACGCAGGTCGTCACTTTCTTTATTATCGCGCAGGCGTTCGACATCTTTATGCACAACGGCTTCTGCCGCTTTACAAAAGAAAAGGTCGGCATTGAGACCGGCGATGTTACCAAGATGGCGGCCTTCGATGAGTTCTATGCCGCATTCGTGAAGCAGTTCAAGTATCTGCTGAGCATGGCGGCGGAGCGCAACAACGTGGAGCTGATTATCCAGCGTGATCTGTTCCCCGACCCCTTCCGCTCCGCGCTGATGGAGAACGGCGTGCGCGACGGCAAGGATCTGCTGGATAAGCAGTTCGCCATTGAAAACTGCTCCTGCCTGGGCGCGGTCGGCGGCGTCAACACCGGCGACGCGCTGTGTGCCGTCAAGAAGCTCGTCTTTGACGAAAAGAAATACACCATGACGCAGCTTCTCACCGCGCTGGATGCGGACTGGGAAGGCTATGAGGATATGCGCGCCGACTTTATCAAGGCGCCCAAGTACGGCAACAACATCGAGGAACCCGACCGCTTTGTTGCTCAAATCTATCAGCTCTTTGCAGACACCTGTGCTGAAAACAGCACCGCTTACGGCGGTCATGTCACTCCGAACGCCATCTCCATCTCCGCACATCAGCCCGGCGGCGCCTGCACCGGCGCAACGCCCGACGGCCGCAAGGGCGGGGACATTCTGGCGGACGCATCCCTCTCCCCCGACCACGGCAAGGACGTCAGCGGCCCCATCGCCGTGTTCCAGAGCGCCATGAAGGTCAACCAGGATCCTTATCAGGGCACGCTGATGAATATGAAGGTTCACCCCACCGCGATCAGGTCCGACTCTGATCTGCTCAAGCTCGGAAGCATGATCAAGACCTACCTCACGCACGGCGGCAAGCATGTGCAGTTCAACGTTGTTGACCGCGCCGAGATGGAGGATGCGCAGGTACATCCCGACGAGCACGGCGAGCTGGTCGTCCGCGTCGCCGGCTACAGCGCTTACTTCACCCGCCTCCCGACCTCGATCCAGAACGAGGTCATCGACAGATCCGAACAGCAGCTCTGATCTCTCGTCCGGGCTTTTCCTCCGAAAGTTCGCCGGAGCTGTATGCCACACAGTCAAAAATCATCCCCGCCGCGGCAAATTCCTGCGGCGGGGCATACCCACGGGAGGATGTTACTATGAAGGAAAAAATCACTCTGCTCGCCACCGGCGACAACATTCCCAGCCGGGACGATTACGATTCTCTCTATTGTCATGTCGCCCCGCTGCTGTGCGGTGCCGACATTACCTTCGGTCAGGTCGAGACCGTTCTGATCGACAAGGCGATTGATGACCTCTATCCCTATGTCGCTTCTCAGGCCAGAATGCCCTGTTCCTCCGACCCAGACGTTGCCCCTGCCATGAAGCGCAACGGGTTTGACATCGTCTCCTTTGCTTCCAACCACGCGCTGGACTATGGCAGAGTCCACTTTCTGAACACGATCAAATATCTGCGCGATGCAGGTCTTGAGGTCATCGGCGTCGGTGAGAACGAAGAGGATGCCCGCCGTTTCTCCGTCATTGAGCGCGGCGGCACGAAGATTGCCTTTCTCGGCTACTGCACCATTCTTCCGCAGGACTACTGGGCGCAGGAGGCACGTCCCGGGATGAATCCGGCCCGCGGGCACACCTATTATGAGCAGGTGGAGCACGACCAGCCCGGCACCCCCTGCCGCATCCACAGTTGGGCGCACAAGGGTGATAAAGCCAGAATGCTGGAGGATATCAGAAAGGCAAGGGAGCTGGCAGATATTGTTGTCGTTTCCATGCACTGGGGCATCCATTTCACAGAGGCCGAGATCGCGGAATATCAGGTGGAATATGCGCACGACGCCATCGACGCCGGCGCCGACCTGATCCTCGGTCACCACGCTCACATTCTCAAGCCCATCGAGGTTTACAGGGGCAAGGTCATTTTCTACTCCCTCGGCAATTTTGCCATGGAGGATCCCAACAACATGGTGCGCGATATCAAAACGCTCCGTCAGGATATGCGCACCTCCAAAAAGCATCAGGAAATGGCAAAGATCCGTCAGGGCTTCGGCACCGGAAACACCAAAAAGACCTTCCCGCCCGACTGCTACTACACCATGATTGCAAAAGTCGAAATTCAGAACAGGGCCATCAGCCGTGTCTCCTATCTCCCCGCCTATATTCCCGAGGACTTCAACCCCTATGTTGTCAGCCGCGACGACCCGCTGTTTGACACCATCAATGACTATATGGTGAAGATCAACGCCATGATGGACATTCCCATCCGCTACACCGTTGAGGGAGATGACGTTGTCATCGGCGCGGCGGAATCCTGATCCTTGCAAAAATTCTGCCGGGTATTTTGCAGATACCCGGCAGAAAGGTTAAAGCTAAATCGTTATAACAATCCATATCGTATGCTTTTGCATCATTTCTTTTCGGACTTTTTCCGAACGATAATGTCCTCCCCCTCGCACAGCGGAGAAAGAACCAGCTTCTTGTTCCAGACCTTTGTGTAAAACTGAATGGCATAATACGTCAGCAGCAGCTTTGCCTGCAGCATACCGTCGCGGGTGAGCTGTTCCCCGGTGATCTCCTCGATCAGAGAGATCCGGTTCTGGACGGTGTTGCGGTGCATATGCATCGCCTCCGCCGTCTTTGAGGTGCTGCATCCGTTGATGATGTACTGAAACAGTGTTTCCAGCAGTTCGCGTTTGCCGTTTGGATCGTGCTTGACGATATTCAGGATGATTGGCGAGCCGAGCAGAATGATGTCGTCGCTGCTGTACTGATTTTCATATCCCGCCGCAGCGAGCGACATGATGGAAAACAGCATGGTGTCGTCATAGAAAAACACATTCTTTTCCCCGCCGAACAGTGCCTTTCCGGATTCCAGCGCCTTCTTTGAGAGAATATACATCATGCGAAGCTGATTCGTTTTGCGCATCCCGTTGCTGACGCCGGCGCAGGCATTATACCTCTTCAAAACCGCGGACAGCTCTTCCAGCGGCAGCATCGGCGGATGAGTAAAGCCGTCATAGGAGTGGATAATGATGGTGTCGTTATCATACACCGTCAGATTGTCCTCCGAAAACAGCGCAGCCAGATCGTTTCGCATCTGAACATCGCGGACGGAGCGCCCCGGCGCGTCCTCGGACTCGACACAGATCACGCAGTAAGAGCTCTTGATATGCTTCGGAAACGAGCTGCAGATCGTTTCCGCCTGAAAGCCCGACGGATAGTTTTCTTCCACGATGGAGGCAAAGCGGCGCTGCAGCCGGTCCGCGGCAAGGCTGTTGTTCCGCCGTCCCTCTGCGACAAATTCGGCCGCAGCATTGTACAGCGATATCAAATCGCAGTCCAGCGAAATGAGATTGATATTCACCTGACAGGAAACCCGGCTCGCCAGCTCGCCCGCGCAAAAAACCGTGCTTCCCGACAGAGCCGTGCATTCGGGAATAATACGTTCTGCCGATGCCGCGTCAACAACATACATTGCATCCTCGCGCAGCGCACAGGGGCTTGTGAGAAAGAGAATGATCTCCGGAAATCCCACGTCATCCTTGTTGATTCTGCGACTGAGAACGCTGCCGGGCAGCTTGCCGCACAGTTCGGACAGCAGCATTGTCATCGTCTCCTTTGCGGTATGATTTCTCCATAATTCTGATATTATACTATTTCTTCGCGTGTTTGTCCACGCTTTTTCCCCGTTTCACCGCCTGCCGCCATGCCGTCCGTGACGGCGGAAAGGAGCAAGAAATGAATCTTTCACGCGCCATTGCCGAGTTTGTCGTCAATACGAATTATGAGGACATTCCGGCCTATGTCATTGAAAACCAGAAAAAGAGCATCCTCGACGCCATAGGCATCACCTACGGCGCTTCCACCCTCGGGGACGGCTGCCGCGAGATGATCCGCATTGCGGAAACCATGGCCGCCCACGGCGACGGGGAGGCAACCGTCATCGGCTTTGACAAAAAGCTGCCGGCAGTATGGGCAGCCTTTGCGAACGCAGCCATGGCGCACGGGCTTGATTTCGGCGACACCCATGACCGCAGCACGATCCACTCCAACGCCTCCAGTTTTCCCGCCGCGCTCGCCGTTGCGGAGCAGATGGGCGGCGTTTCCGGAAAGGAGCTGCTCACCGCGCTGGTGCTCGGCAGCGAGATCGGCATCCGCATCGCCCTTGCCGCCGACGTCAACGACGTCAGCTTCGGCTTTTATCCCCCGACGATCTACTCCTCTTACGGCGCAACCGTCGCCGTGGCGAAGCTCATGGGACTGACGGCGGAACAGATCGTCAGTGCCATCTCCTTTAACCTGTGTCAGTCCACCTGCAGCAGTGAACTGATGAATAACAAGCTGACCGTCATTCGCTCCATCCGCGAGGCCTTCACCGCGCGAAACGCGATCGTTTCCTGCGCGATGGCAAAGGAAAACCTCACCGGCTTTGCGCAGCCGCTGGAAGGAAAATTCGGCTTCTATCACGCATTTCTCCGCGGCAACTGCACGCCGGAGCGCGCGCTGGCGGGTCTCGGAGAAAAGTGGGAGGCTTCGGAGCTGACCTACAAAGTCTGGCCCTGCTGCTTCGGCAACCACTCCCCCATCACCGCCGCCATGCAGCTCATCCGGGAGCACAGTCTCACCGCGGCCGACATCAGGCATATCAACGTGGAGATCGGCGACCCGAATCTGATCCTCGTCGAGCCTCTGAACGAACGCCGCAACCCGGAAAACGCCATTTTCGGCAAGTTCAGCATTCCGTTCAACATCGCCTCCGTCATCGTCAAAGGCAACGTCACCATTGACAGCTACACCGATGAGCTGCTGCACGATCCCGACATCCGTGCGCTCACGGCAAAGATTGATTACACCTATCACGACGACTGGAAAACCGGAAAGGCCACATGGTCTGTCGTTCACATGGAAACAGTAAAGGGCGATTTTGAAGCGTTTGTTACCGCGCCCTTCGGAACGCCGCAGAATCCCATGGATGACGCTTCGTTTGAGATAAAGTTTGACTCCTGCGCCGCAAAGACATTCTCCCCCAGATCGCCCGAACGTCTCGCGGAAATCAAGCAGCGCGTCCGCACGCTGGATATGCTTGAGGACATACGCACGCTGACCGCGCTTCTGTAAGTCTGCGAAGCGCTGCATGGTTTGACAAGCATGCAGCGGAATGATATATTTTGGGCAAGCGGCGTTTCAGCGCCGAATTTCAAAAACTTTCACAAATAACAAATAATTTAATACATTGTATTTCTTTAAGGAGGAAAAACAGTATGACACCGAGAGAGAATTTCATCCATTTTCTGAAGAAAGAGCCCTATGAATGGACTCCGACTTCTCTGGACCAGCTCTACTTCCGTCCCACCATGATCCCCGATCACATTGCGCGCGCAATGGTTGCGGAGCAGGTTCCCTACACCGGCGAGTACGGCGGCAAGGATCTGTTCGGCGTTGACTGGGTCTACGTCCCCAGTGTCGGCGGTTCGATGGAAGTCGCTCCCCTGTTTGAGGATATTGAGGATTGGGAGAAGTACGTCAAGATCCCCAATCTGGACGATCTGGACTGGGAGGGCTGCGCGAAGGCCAATGCCGAATATCTCAAAACCGACAAGATCATCTACTCCACCATCTTCACCGGCTATTTTGAGCGTCTGATTTCCTTCGTCGGCTTTGAAAACGCCGCCATGGCTCTGATTGACGAAGACGAGCAGGAGATTGTCCGCGTCCTGTTCGACAAGCTGACCGATTTCTATATTGACGAGATCCACCGTCTGAAGAAATACTTCAATGTTGAGATCGTTGAGCTGCATGATGACTGGGGCAACCAGCGTAGCCTGATGTTCTCCGCCGGTACGCACAGGGAAATGATCGTCCCCTACATCCGCAGAATCGTCGACGCAGCACACGCCGAGGGCGTTTTCATCGAGCAGCACTCCTGCGGCAAAATTGAGGCTCTGCTGCCCAACATGATCGAATCCGGTGTGGATACCTGGAGAGGTCAGCAGAACGTTGTTGACAAGAAACAGCTTGTTGACACTTACGGTGATCAGTTCCGCTTCGGCGTTGAAGTCCGTCCCGATGCCTCCATTGCTCCGGACGAGGTCATGGATTACGCCAAGAATATTTTCAACGAATATGCCGGCAAGGATATCTGGATCTCCCTTGGCCGTACCATTCCCGGCGGGAAGGATAAGGACGTTTACAATTACATCCGCTCCATCGGCCGCATCTGATCCCGGACGCCGCTCGTTTTTGGCAGGAATTGTGCATTGCGGTGAAGATTCCCGCTGAAAAACGCTAAAATCACACGGACATGAGCGCTTCAATGTGCACGCAACACATTTAAACGCTCATGTTTTGTGCAGTCAATCTAAAAAAATAACAATCTCACAAAAAAGTCTGTGCTTTAGTACTATTATATGGTATAGTATATAAAGCAATTTCATGTTGTATTGCGCAGACAAGCTGATTATTCGGTCAGAATCTGAATCGTCGAAGCGGAAAAACGCCGGGGATCGGATCGGGCCGGATGCAAGATCTGAGACGCAGCGCTTTTCCGCGCGGCTTTTGTGCAGCGCAGCATGATCTCACACGGCAGCGGCTTTGTCCGCATCCGTGCGAAAAGAGGGAAAACAAAAAGCGGAGGAGACTATGAAGATCAGAAACAAAAAGGACTTCGTTCTGGGTATTTTCTGTATCCTGCTGGCGGCGTTTATCACCTATATGTCGATGGGTCTGAAAGCGACCGGATATGAGGGCGACCCGGGTCCGAAGATGTTCCCCATGATCGGTGCCGTCATCATCGCGATCTGCGGCATCGGTGTTATTATCGCGCCGGAAAAGAATCCCAAGCAGTTTATGACCAAAGCGCAGTGGATTTCCGCCGGAAAGCTGTTTGCCATGTATTTGGTGTTTGCGGTGCTGTTCTGGCTGTTCGGTTTCCTTGTGGCTGTTCCCATCGTGCTGTTTATCGTTACATATATGCTCTCCAGCCTTTCCATGAGCGGAAAGTCAAAGAAGCGCCGGCTGCTCGTCAGTCTGATTTACGGCATCGTCGGCGGCGCAGTATTGTACCTGATCTATGTTGTGGCCCTGGATGCGACCATGCCAAAGGGTCTCATCTTCAAGCTTTTGAAGTAAGGAGGAGCGGATTATGGGAGACGTCTTACAATATTGTATTGATGCGTTCATGGAGATCTGCACCCCTCTCGGTCTGGTCTATGTCATCGGCGGAACGCTTGCCGGCGTCATTCTCGGCGCCATTCCCGGTCTCGGCAGCTCCACACTGATGGTGGTTCTGCTCCCCATATCCTATAAGCTTGATATCAATCTCGCCATGGCGCTGTTTATCTCCATCGTCATCGGCGGTATGTCCGGCGGATGTATCGGTTCCATTCTGCTGGGCATTCCCGGAACAAGCTCATCCATCTGCACCACCTATGACGGCTACGCCTTTACCAAGCGAGGGGAGCCGTCGCGTGCATTGAGCAACGCCGTTTTTGCAAACTTCCTCGGCAACGTTCCATCAGTCATTCTGGCCATGGTCTGCTGCAAGGCCGTTGCAAAGTGGGCTGTCGTTCTCGGCCCGTGGGAGTATGCGGCGCTCTGCCTCTGCGCTGTTCTCATGGTCGTCGGTCTCTCCAAGGGCAATATGCTCAAGAGCATGATCGGCGTCGGTCTCGCCATCTTCCTCGCCTCCGTCGGTCAGGATCCGATCAACGCCTCCGGGCGCTTCATCTTCTTTGGCCGTCTGGAGTTCCTGAAGGGCTTCAACATCATTTCCGTGATGCTCGGTCTCTTCGCGGCAAAGATTATCCTGCTCGAGTATGCGCGTCAGGAAAAGCAGAACGCCCCCGTCGTCAAGGTAGAGGGCTTCCGCTTCCCCGGCAAGGATCTCAGAAAGAATTTCTGGCTGGTCGTCCGTTCCTGGATCACCGGCGCAGTCATCGGCTTCCTGCCCGGGCTTGGCGGCCCCGTTGCCGCCGTGATGGCGTATTCCAACGAAAAGACCATGTCGAAGGAAAAGGAACAGTGGGGACACGGCCACATCGGCGGCGTTCTCTCCTGCGAAACTGCGAACAATGCCTCCATCGGCGGCGCACTGATCCCCCTGCTGGCCCTCGGCATCCCCGGCGACGCTGCCGGCGTCCAGTTCATCGCCGCGCTGAATATTCAGGGCATCCAGATCGGCCCCATGTTCATGCGCGAGCAGCCCCTGATCGTTTATATGATCTTCATCGGCGCGCTTCTCTCCGGTATCGTCACGCTCCTGTATGAAACGCTCGGCATGAAGACCTTCCCCGCTCTGCTGAAGATTCCGTATCACTATCTCTATTCCGCCGTAATTCTGCTCGCATTCATCGGCGCCTATATGTCCACAAACAGCTTCTTCGGTGTGATCGTGGCTCTGTGCTGCTGCATTCTTTCCGTTCTGTTTGACGTATTCGGTATTCCGAGCCTGCCGTTTCTTATGGCATACATACTCAGTCCGATGCTTGAGCTGAATATCCGTCGCGGGTTTAACTATTCGCCCGACGGCATCAAAACCTTCTTTACCCGTCCCATCTCCTGCATTTTCATCATCATTGCATTTCTGGTGCT
>JAZQNZ010000253.1:0-3033 GCA_045627665.1 Oscillospiraceae bacterium | reverse complement strand
TAATTCAACACTTATCGGGTGATTTGCTTACCAAAAAACATATGATATTTCCGTGAATATTCATAAATCTATATGAAATTATTCAGTTCTCCGCTTCAAACGGAAGTTCCTCCGGCGCACCGTCCGCACCTTTTTTCAGACGCACGACCTGCTGCTCCGCTGCATCAAGAAGTCCCGTGCAGCGTCGAATAAGCGCGGTTCCCTCTTCAAACATGGTCATGGAATCGCCGAGAGAAACATCTCCCCGCTCCAGTCCCTTCACGATCTCATCCAGACGCTTGAGCGCCTGTTCAAAGCTCATTTCTTCCTTTGCCATGATGCCCCTTCCTTTCTCTCGTCCACGGTGCAGCGCAGGCTGCCGTCGCTCAGAACTACGCTGATTTGCTCTCCGATCCGGGTATCCGCCGTTTTGCGCAGAACGTTTCCGTCGCTGCCGCTGGCAATGGCATAGCCGCGGGACAGCACCTTCAGCGGGCTGAGGGCATCCAGTGAGGCGGTCAGGCGCACAAACTCATGCTTGATTTCCGAAATGCGCCGCTCCTGCGCGGTGTTCAGCCGCTCCCGCTGCAGATCCAGCTCCATGCGCTTTCGGTCGATGTAGCCGGTCGGACTCTGCATCACGCTGCGCGACGCCAGCTCGTTCAGCGAGGCGCGGCACGCCTCCAGATGCTTTTTCATTGCCTGCGCGCAGCGTGCGGAAGCGCCGGCGAGCACCTCGCGCAATTCCCCCTCGTCGGGAACGGCAAGCTCCGCGCCGTTGCTCGGCGTTGCCGCGCGCAGATCGGCAGCATAGTCGGCAATGGTAACGTCCGGCTCGTGTCCCACAGCGGAAATGACCGGAAGCTCGCTTTCGTAGATTGCACGGGCAACGCGCTCATCGTTGAAGGCCCAGAGATCCTCGATGCTGCCGCCGCCGCGGCCCGTGATGATGAGATCGGCGACCTTCCATTTGTTCGCATAATGCAGCGCGCCGACGATCTCCGCAGGCGCCTCCAACCCCTGCACACGCACGGGCAGGACAACGATCTTTGCCATCGGCCAGCGCGCACCGCAAACGCGGATAATGTCACGCACCGCCGCACCCGCGCCGCTCGTGACGACCGCGATGCGCGACGGAAAACGCGGGATTGGCTTTTTATGCTCCGGGTCAAACAGTCCCTCCGCGGAAAGCTTTTTCTTGAGCTGCTCAAACGCGGCGGCCAGGTCGCCCGTCCCCTGCGGCGCCAGTGCCGTGACGTAAATCTGATATGCCCCGTCGCGCGGGAAGACGGAAACGCGTCCGAACGCAGTCACGACTATACCGTTTTCCGGTTGGAAGCGAAGATGCGCCGCGCTGCTCTTGAACATCACGCAGCGAACCGAGGATTCAGCATCCTTCAGCGTAAAATAGTGATGCCCGGACGGATATAGCTTATAGTTGCTCAGTTCGCCCTGCACGCACACGCTCCGCAGAAGGGGATCTTCGTCAAGCAGCGCACGGAGATACTCATTCAGTTGTGAAACGGTGATGATATTCTGTTCCATCCGCAAGCCCTGCTCAAGTAAAAATTTCAGGCGCACGAAATGCGGTGCGCCTGAACGGGAAGTCAGTTTTCTTCGGCGGTGCCGGTCTCGTTCCGGACAAAGCTGCCGAGGATGCCGTTGATAAAGGAGACAACGTCCTCTTCCTCATACTTCTTGGCAAGCTCGACCGCCTCGTTGATCGCGGCGGCATTCGGTATGTCCGGCATCCACAATATCTCACACATGGCGCAGCGGATCACAGCGCTTGCCGTACGGGAGATGCGGCTCACCTTCCAGCCGCGGGCGTATTTTTCGATATAGGCGTCCAGCTCCACGCGGTGGTCGTAGATCATCTGAACCAGCGCACGGATGTATTCCATCTGGCGTACATCCGGATACTCGGCAAAGATCTCGTTCTCATCACGAAGGGTATCGTAATGCTCGCGGTCAAAGAAACGGTCAACCGCGTCGTCGGCGAACTCTTCGCTTGCGGTCACGGAAAAGCCGAGCAGGATTGCGATCTCTCTGGCTGTTGTTCTGGTCATATCCTGAATTCCTCCAAACTGAAACGGAGCAAAAATCACTTATCAAAGGCAATGCCCGCAACATGGACATTGACCGCCGGGGTAATGCCGGTCATGGAGCTGACAGCCGTTGCGACGGCACGCTGCGCCTTTTCGCCGACGCTCGTGATGTTCTCCCCGAAGCGCACCATCACGGTGATGTCAACACTGACCGCGCTGCCGTCAAAGCTGACGTGAACGCCCTTCGTCGTGGGCTTTTTTCCGATCAGCTCGCCCAGCTCTGCTGCCGCAGCGTTGGAAAAAGCAACGATCCCGCTCACCTCGCTGACGGCGGTGACGGCAATGGTTGCAATCACATCGTCCGAGATATTAATGCTGCCCTTTTCATCGGGAAGGGTGATGTATGTGTCCGGCATAATGAATACCTCCGTATTGAACTGCTGATAAACGCAAATTGTTAAAGTATTGTAACACACAAAGGTCAAAATTGAAATAGTAAAATTCAAATTTCCCTCATTTTTCGTTCGACGCTGCACGTTTGACACGTTTGCCGCCGCGTGATATATTAAAAAATATTTCAGATGGTTATTTCATTAACCGGAAGGATCGGGGGAGGTGCAGCGGATATGAACTCGGCGCTTGTTGTCATGGCTGCCGGTCTCGGGACGCGCTACGGCGGCGTCAAGCAGATCGACCGCGTCGGGCCGGACGGAGAAATTCTCATGGAGTACGCCATCCGTGATGCGCTGCGCGCAGGATTTGATAAGCTAATCATCATTATCAAGCACGATATGCTCGATGATTGCCGTGAGCTGTTCGGAAATCGGATCGAAGCGGCGACCGGGCTGAAGATTCATTATGTATTTCAGGAGATTTCCGGCGCATGGGACGGTCTGTCCGTTCCTGCCTGTCGCCGCAAACCGCTCGGCACCGTCCACGCGCTTTTGAGTGCGAAAGACTGCATTGACCGCCCCTTCGCCGCAATCAACGCCGATGATTACTACGG
>JAZQNZ010000252.1:0-2447 GCA_045627665.1 Oscillospiraceae bacterium | reverse complement strand
TCTGCTCAACTACAAGGATCTGGTGGATAACTACCTCAAGATCAACGACTGGCGCGTGAAGGAAAACTCCACCGTGACCTATTCCGTCGGCGGCCTGATCCTCTCCAACTCCGGAGCCATTACCGCGAACTACTGGCTCAGCGAGATCTACGACACCGAAATTGCGGAGGCGCACCGCAGCGCCGCGATGCACATCCACGACCTTTCCATGCTGACCGGCTACTGTGCCGGCTGGAGCCTGAAGCAGCTCATTCAGGAAGGACTTGGCGGCGTTTCCGGAAAGATCACCTCATCTCCTGCAGGTCACCTCTCCACCTTGTGCAATCAGATGGTCAATTTCCTGGGGATCATGCAGAACGAGTGGGCGGGTGCGCAGGCGTTTTCTTCGTTTGATACCTATCTCGCCCCCTTTGTCAAGATCGACAATCTCAGCCAGAAGGAAGTCAAGCAGTGCATCCAGTCCTTCATTTACGGCGTCAATACGCCGTCCCGCTGGGGCACGCAGGCGCCGTTTTCCAATATCACGCTGGACTGGACCTGCCCGAAGGATCTTGCCGATCTGCCGGCCATCGTCGGCGGCAAAGAGGTGGACTTCACCTATGGCGAATGCCAGAAGGAAATGGATATGGTCAACAAGGCGTTCATCGACATTATGATCGAGGGCGACGCCAACGGCCGCGGCTTCCAGTATCCCATCCCGACCTACTCCATCACCAAGGACTTTGACTGGAGCGAAACGGAAAACAACAGACTTCTGTTCGAAATGACCGCCAAATACGGCACGCCCTACTTCTCCAACTATATCAACTCCGATATGGAACCGAACGACGTTCGCAGTATGTGCTGCCGTCTGCGCCTTGACCTGCGCGAGCTGCGCAAGAAGTCCGGCGGTTTCTTCGGCTCCGGCGAGAGCACCGGCTCGATCGGCGTCGTGACCATCAACCTGCCGCGTCTGGCATACCTTGCCGAGAACGAGAAGGATTTTTATGACCGCCTGGACAAGCTGATGGACATTGCCGCCCGCTCGCTGAAAACCAAGCGTACGGTCATCGAAAAGCTGCTGGAAGCAGGACTTTATCCCTACACCAAGCGCTACCTCGGCGCATTTAACAACCACTTCTCCACCATCGGCCTTGTCGGTATGAACGAGGCCGGCCTGAACGCCAAGTGGATCAAAAAGGATCTGACCTGCCCTGAAACGCAGAAGTTCGCCGTTGACGTTCTCAACCATATGCGCGAGCGCCTGAGCGACTATCAGGAGAAGTACGGCGATCTCTACAATCTGGAAGCGACCCCGGCAGAGTCCACGTCCTTCCGCTTTGCAAAGCACGACAAGGAAGTTTTCCCCAACATCATTACCGCGAACGAAAAGGGCACTCCCTATTACACCAACTCCAGCCACCTGCCCGTCGGCTACAGCGAGGATATCTTCTCCGCGCTTGATGTGCAGGACGAGCTGCAGACGCTGTATACCTCCGGCACCGTGTTCCACGCGTTCCTCGGGGAAAAGCTGCCCGACTGGAAGGCTGCGGCAACGCTTGTCCGCAAGATCGCGGAGAATTATAAGCTGCCGTACTATACCCTTAGCCCGACCTATTCCGTCTGCAAAAACCACGGCTACATTGCCGGAGAGGTTTATGTTTGCCCGGATTGCGGCGAAAGAACCGAGGTTTATTCCCGCATTACCGGCTACTACCGTCCGGTGCAGAACTGGAACGACGGCAAGAGCCAGGAGTTCAAGGACCGCAAGGTTTACAACATCGGCCGCAGCGCGCTGACGCACGAAGGTCCGCTGAATCGCCCGATGTGGGAAACGGCCTGCGAGGACAACAGCCCCGTCGCCGCATCGGCGGAGCAGGAGATTCTGATGTTTGCGACAAAGACCTGCCCGAACTGCAAGCAGGCGGAAAAGCTGCTGAACGACGCCGGCATTGCCTATCGCAAGGTGTTGGTTGAGGACAACAAGGATCTCGCCGTTGCCTACGGCATCCGTCAGGCGCCTACGATCGTCATTCCCGGCGAACAGACCGAAAAGCTTGTGGGTGTCGGCGCGGTACGAAAGTTCATTGCGGAGCGGAAATAACGCAGAAAAAATACAAAAGCGGCTTCGAAGCTTCGGAGCCGCTTTTTTCGGGAGGATACGCAGATGTTTGATATTGTTGTTGTCGGCGGCGGCCCCGCCGGACTGACTGCCGCGATCTATGCCGCGCGCGCAGGCAAGCGGACGCTGGTGATCGAGAAAGAGAGCGTCGGCGGTCAGATCGTCAGCTCGCCGATGGTGGAGAATTATCCCGCGCTGCCGCACATCAGCGGTGCGGAGCTGGCAAACCGCCTGTACGAGCAGGTGTGTGCGCTGGATGTGGAGATCGCTACGGAGGAGGTCACATCCGTTTCGGAGATCGCGGGCGGCTTTACCGTGACGACCGATCTCGGCGGGTATGAAGGCC
>JAZQNZ010000251.1:0-2054 GCA_045627665.1 Oscillospiraceae bacterium | reverse complement strand
ACATAAGCGGCGAGCAGAACCAGCGCGATGGGTCCGAGGATCTCGGCGCCCTGCGTGGCGACGACCCAGGCCATCATGGTGAAAACGCCGATGGGAGAGAGCTTGATGATGAACTCCATGACCTTCTCAAACACGGCATAGAGGGAATCCACCATGCTGACAGCCAGCTTGCCGCGCTCGCCTGCAGCGAGGATGCCGCCGCCGATCAGCAGCGCGATGACGATAACCTGCAGCATATTGGCGTTGACAAACGCAGACCACATATTGCTGGGGAAGATGTTGACCAGCGTATCCATGAAGTTTGCGGAGGTCGCCTTATCCCAAACCGCGCCCTCTTCCAGCGTCAGTGCGGGGAACCAGCCGGCGCCGTCAAACAGGGAACCGACGATCAGGCCGATGACGCAGGCGATGGCAGTGGTGACCAGGAAGTACACAACGGTCTTCCAGCCGACGGAGCCGACCTTTTTCAGGTCGCCCATGGAGATGATACCGTCGATCATGCTGAGCAGCACGATGGGGACAACGATGAACTTCAGCAGATTGATAAAGATCGTGCCGATGGGCTTCAGATAGTTTGCGGTGAACGCCGCAGTTCCGGTGAAATAGCAGATCAGGCCGACCGCGATACCGGCAATCAGCGCAATAATGATCTGCACAGGCAGAGACAGTTTTTTCTTTTCCATACTTTCCACTCCTACTTTGATTCGCGTGTACGTTGAACACGCAAAATACATTATAATTTACCGCGTCCGGTTTTGCAATATTTTTATGCATTATTTCACAGTTTCAAAGCGCTTTCGACAAATTTGAGTGCAAAACTTGCAAGTTCTATCTCCCAAAAATGCATTATTGATAGTTTTCCTTCATTTATATGATATGCCGAAGTGCGTCCGTGCTCCACGGACACACGCGGAAAATGCGCAAAGTCCCCGCACCTCACAGCAAGGCGGCAGGGACTTTGCCGATTATGCAATTCAGACTAATCAAATCATAGTATCATACGCAAATGCAGACGCGGCTTCCGCCGCTGCGGTCCTTTGTCACAACGATCTGCCGGTCGATCCGCTCTTTCAGCTCCGGAACATGAGAGATCACACCCACCAGACGCCCGCCGCCGGAAAGCCCGGAAAGCGCCTGCATCGCCTGACGCAGCGACTCCTCATCCAGCGTTCCGAAGCCCTCGTCCACAAACATACTGTCCAGCCTGACGCCGCCGGCAGAGCACTGGATCTCATCGGAAAGGCCGAGTGCAAGCGCCAGAGAAGCCTTGAACGATTCGCCGCCCGAAAGCGTGCGAACGCTCCGCTCCGTGCCGTTGTAATGGTCGATCACGTCCAGCTCCAGCCCGCTCTGGCTGCGACGGTTTTCCGCTTCGCGGCGGCGTTTCAGCTCATACTGCCCGCAGGACATCACCATGAGCCGTGTGTTCGCCCGCTCGATGATCCGATCAAAATATGTCATCTGAATATAGGTTTCCAGCATGATCTTCTCCTTGCCGGAAACCGTGCCGTTTGCAGTGTCCGCCAGAGCCTTGACCCAGATCAGGCGCTGCTCCAGCGCGTCCAGCTCGCCGGAGACACGCGCCGCGCCGTCCTGCGCCGCCCTGTTTGCGCTCAAACGGACGTGAACGGTTTTCCGCAGCGTTTCATTTTCCTGCCGCTGCTGCAAAAGCGTTGCCCTGTGCGCCTGCTCGTCCGCTGCGCTGACTGTCTCCGCGCTTTCCAGCCGGGCGTGAAGCTGCCCGATCGCGCCGTTCAGCGCGGCGGCGGCATTCCGGCACTCCGCTTCCTCCGTCCTCGCCCGCTCCAGCGCCGTTTTCATCCGTGTGGCAAAGCCGGTAAGCGTTCGGATTTGCTCCTCCGCCCGTGCACGGCTTTCATACCGCAGCTTTTCCGAAAGCTTCGTTTCCTGCGCTGCAAGTTCCTGCGCCCGTGTCAGCAGCGCAGCGGCATCGGTGCTGTGCTTCAGAATATCGTCGGAGAGCTTCCGCAGTTCCGCTTCCTTTGCGGGGATCTGCGCATCCAGCTCGGCGGCGCGCGCCGCCTTGCGGGTTT
>JAZQNZ010000250.1:0-2715 GCA_045627665.1 Oscillospiraceae bacterium | reverse complement strand
TCCACGGGAGCAACGGCAGTAGATTTGCATCTGCGCTCAGATTAGTTTTGGACGCGGTCTTCATCATCCAGGTCAAATAGCGGTAGGGATCAAGGCCGTTCTCCAATGCGGTCTGGATCATGCTGAAGATGACCGCACTTCCGGTAGCGCCTCTCGGCGTGTTGGCAAAGAGAAAATTCTTTCGGTCAATCACGAATGGCTTGATGTTACGCTCAGCGCGGTTATTGCTCAGCTCCAGTCTGCTTCCGCACGGGAAATGGTGATCATTTCATCCGTGTTGCTTGTCTGCAATTCTTTCTTTTCCATATCTCTATTCTACTACGAGAGCATTGAAATAGCTATCTTTTTGTCGCTGTCAAAAACATGCGCTTCGGCATTTTGACTGTGGATAAGGCAGAACCGTAATGTGCAGCATCCGTACAGTTTCCCACTGCAAAGCTGAGCGGTACTGCTGTGACGTCAGTTCTCTGCAGAGTGCAGCTGCCACGTCTGCGCCGGCCCTACTGTACACATCCAAAGAGGCCGCGCCGATCCGTACCGTTGCTACCAGATCATTCTGAATGACCGGCGCCGGCAGCTCTGCAAATCTGCGCTCCGGCTCTCCTTCCTGCACCTGTTCCTGCTGCAGCTTCTGCTGCTCAATCATCGCGGCAAACACTTTCTTCTGCCAACTGTAATATGTCTTTGGCTTGATGCCGCGGTCTGCGCACCAGCGCGTTACCGCTTGACCGCTGCTCCGACATTCCGCAACGCGTTGGCTCCATTCCAGCAAATTTTGCTGTGCTCGTGCGCCCCGGATCGTGAGATCATTCATATCCGTACCTCCCTGTCTGTGTGTCTCCCCGGCAGTCGATGTCACTGCCGGGTGCAAATGCGGTTACTCCCGTTGACTTTCATCGACTCGATGTAAGTCTGCGTGTGTTCCCGTTCATTCTCCCTCAGACGGGCCGCGGTTTCAATCCGCCCGGAGATTTGACGGATACGTTCTGCGTGAGCGAAAACCCGGCAGCGGATAGACACGAATGAGATAATTTGAATTTCCCCAAACCCATATCAGCGCCGGTGTGCTGCCGGACGGAGCCGATGCAAAGGTGAAAATTGAAAGAACTGCGGATAAAAACAATATCCCTGTTTTGAAAAAACAGATATAATATCAATATCTATTTCATAACGGAGGCGGAGTAATATGACCAACAGGGAAGTGGTCGACAAAATTCTCGCGTACCACCCGAAATTTCCGGAGGACTATCACGGCTGCGACGACTGGAAAACAGGCAACCCGGACGATGAATGCACGGGGATCGTCACAACGCTTGCCGCCACGGTAAACGTTGTCAGAAAGGCAGCCGAGCTGGGCGCCAACCTGATCATCGTGCACGAACCCACCTTCTACACCTCTGAGGACGGACCCGGCTGGTTCGAGGATTTCCCCAACGAGGTTTACGAAGAAAAGCGCCGGATCATCGACGAGCACGGGATCGCAATCTGGAGAGACCACGACCACATCCACACCCACGAGCCCGACGGCATCTTCACGGGCATGGTGAAGTATATGGGCTGGGAGGGCAAGATTCGGCAGAGCGCAAAGGACGGCATGATGAGCCCCTTCATCGTGGATTTTCCCGAGATGACGCTGCGGGAGCTGTGCCGGAATCTGATCGAAAAGCTGGGGATCAACGGCCTGCGCTACGTGGGAGATCCGGATGCAAAGGTAAAAAGCATGGCGATGGTGGGGCATCTCTATCCCAACAGCTTTCCCGCCAGTCACAGGGACGGCAGCCCCGCGGAATACAGCGTGAGCGTGATCGATGTGCTGGAGAGCGAGGCGGATGTGCTTCTGCCCGGCGAGGTCATTGACTGGACTGTGCTGTCCTATGCAAGAGACGCCATGCAGCTCGGCAAAAACAAGGCGGTCATCAGTATCGGGCATTTTAACGGCGAAGAGCTTGGCATGAAATATGCCGAAATATGGCTGGGCGAGCTGATCGGACACTGCGTCCCCATCACCTATGTCCCCACGGAGGATATGTACGGATACGAAGTCAGAGAATAAAGGAGACAGACTATGAAAATCAAAGAGATACTTCCCCTGCTGCAGCTTCACGGCAGAGACGTTTATGATGAGCAGAAAGAAGCGCTGTTTGCAAACTGGTCGTGTGCCGGGTTTACCGTCCGCTTTACCGGCAGCGTGCTGAAGCTGCACCTGATCGCAATGAGCGATCAGATCCCCGCATTTCCCGGGATGCCCACGCCGCCGCCCGACTGGCCCTGCTTCGGCGTGGTGTGCGACGGCGGCGAGCTGAGCGGCAGGACACTCGTTGATGACGAAGATCGCTGGGTCACCGTTTTTGAGGGCGAGACGGGTGAACACGTCCTGCGTTTCGTGAAGCTGTCCGAAAATGCCAGAGGCAAGCTTGGCGTCACCGAGCTGGAGACCGACGGCGAGATCCTGCCCGTACAGGCGGAACATAAGCCCACGATTGAGATCATCGGCGATTCCATCACCTGCGGCTTCGGCAACGAGGCGCCGGACAACGCCTTTGAATTCAAAACCTCCGAAGAAAACGGCTGGATGTCCTATGCCGCGCAGGCGGCGCGGGAGCTGGGCTGGGAGTGGAGCATGGTCTGCGAGTCCGGCATCAACGCCTGCAAGCCGGAGCATCCCATGTTCCCCATGCACGCCATGGAGGACATCTATGCCCTGACCGACGAGCT
>JAZQNZ010000249.1:0-2090 GCA_045627665.1 Oscillospiraceae bacterium | reverse complement strand
CTGGAGGTCTGCTCCCTCAGCGGGAACTACACCCTGGAAAGCGAGGGCTGTTATCTGAACCTCTGGGTTCCCGGAGAGAGGGGACGGGATATTCTGGATCTGGAAGACCACAGCATCGAACTGACAACGAATGTCAGAAACCGCATGATTACCCGGCAATGGTATCTGGAGGAGACACCGGACTGGGACTATATCCGGTCGCTGCTGACAGAGGAGACGGCGCAGGACCCCGCCGCCCCGCAGCCGCCGGATCGTGAACAGGATAAATAAAATCAAGGACACCGGCCAATCGAAACAGATTGGCTGATGTCCTTGTTTTGTTCTGAAATATTTGTCAGTCCTGCCCGGGCAGAAGAAATCCCGCGCTGCTCAGCTCCTGCTTCACCCGCTCAAACGCCGCCTCGTCGGGGCAGAGCAGACGGTGGAGATGGATGCCGTCGGTCAGCGAGGAAAGCGGCGCGGCATGCGCCGAGCGCGCGATAAACTGCGCCACATCGTAGCGGCTGCGCAGCTCCAGTGCGCCGGTGAGCTGACCGTAGACGGGATGCTCCACCGTCACGTCCAGCACGGTGCAGCCCTGATCGACCATGATATTCAGCTCGCGCTGCGTTCCGTCCGCGCCGTGGATGCAGACGATCGTGCGCACAAGCCCGTCCGCCGCATGGCCGAGGACGTAGCCGCGCGGCGTTGCCGCAACGGCCTCGCCCGATGCACGCAGAAGCGCAACGTCGCCCACAATGATCTGACGGCTCACGCCGCACAGTTCCGCCAGCGCGCCCGCACTGATCGGCCGGCTTGCACCGCGCAGCTCTTTCAGAATGGCGGCACGCCGCCCCTCGGCGGTCATGCTTCCGGCTCCTTCGGCATCTGTCCGCCGCGCATGAGCAGCTCATTTTTCAGGCGCCACAGCTTCGGCGAAAGATCCACATAGTAGTTGTGCGGGTTGTCAAAGCGCTTGGCCTCGTCCCAGAGAGTGTCGATCTGTGCTGCGCAGTAGGCCCTGATCTCCGCAAGCGTGGGGCGCTCGTAAACCAGCTCGCCCGCGCGGAAGATCGGCTGCAAAAGCTCGCGGACAGTGTAGTCCTCCACGGTCTGGTGCTTCCAGATCGCTTCCGGGTCAAACAGCTCCAGCGGCTGCCCGTCCACGGTCTCGTCGTGCATACAGATATAGTCCGCAAAGCACTTGCCCTCCCCGCCGAAGATGCGGTAGACCTTTTTGAAGCCGGGATTTGTGATCTTGGCGGTGTTTTCGCTGATCTTGATCTTCGGGATGATTTCCCCGTCCGCATCCTCGACGGCGGCAAGCTTGTAAACGCCGCCGAACACGCTTTCGCTGCGTGCGGTGATGAGCCGTTCACCCACGCCGAAAATATCGATCTTCGCGCCCTGCCCGATCAGGTCGGAGATCAGGCGCTCGTCCAGCGCGTTGGAGCAGGTGATCCGGCAGTCGGGCCAGCCGGCTTCGTCCAGCATTTTGCGCGCTTCCTTGGTCAGCCACGCCATGTCGCCGCTGTCAAACCGGATGCCGCAGCTCGTGATGCCGCGGGGACGCAGCACCTCGTTGAAGGCGCGGATGGCGTTCGGAACGCCGGATTTCAGGGAGTTGTAGGTGTCCACAAGCAGGGTTACGTTTTCAGGGTAGATCTCGCAGTAGGTTTTGAACGCCTCGTACTCGCTGTCGAACATCTGCACCCAGGAGTGCGCCATCGTGCCACCGGCGCGGACGCCGTACATCTGGTCGGAGATGGTGCACGCCGTGCCCGCGCAGCCGCCGATGAATGCGGCGCGGGCGCCCGTAATGGCGGCGTCCGTACCCTGCGCGCGGCGGGAGCCGAATTCCAGCACGGTGCGGCCCTGTGCGGCGCGGCAGATACGGCTCGCCTTGGTGGCAATCAGGCTCTGGTGGTTGAACTCCAGCAGCAGATAGGTCTCCAGAAGCTGCGCCTCGATCGCCGGAGCACGCACCGTGACCATCGGCTCACGGGGAAATACCGGCGTCCCCTCGGGGATGGCATAAATATCGCCGGTAAAGCGGAAATTTCTCAGATAATCCAAAAACGCTTCATCAAAAAGATTCCTGCTGCGCAGAT
>JAZQNZ010000248.1:0-4456 GCA_045627665.1 Oscillospiraceae bacterium | reverse complement strand
AGCTTTTGCGGTTCGCGCGGTGACGGATCAGCGCCCAGCTTCCGCCGCTGCCCGCATTTGCAATGTCGTCGAAGGGATAGTCCTCATAGGTGTCCGGAAAGCGCAGACAAAGGTCGATCAGCTCCTGCCGCGTCATGCAATTCGCCTCCTGATGCTATATTTGTCCTGTTTTCGTCAGGTTTCAGTATGGATCCGTCATTTTCCCGGATTATATCACGGCGCGCGGGCAAATTCCATCTTGACTTTCCACCCGTCATGAATATAATGGAGAAAATATCGTTTTGGTGTCTTGACACCTGACAATTCTGTAACGAGCGAGGCGGTCACCATGAGTAAATTCAGGCAGTTTCTCAAGCGCAAGGATATTGAGTTTTCCGCAAAGCGCTATTTTATTGACGCCCTGAGCGCAATGGCGCAGGGCCTTTTCTGCACGCTGCTGATCGGCACGATCCTGGATACGCTGGGTACCCAGCTCCACATCGGCTTTCTGCAGGCGATTGTGGCAACGGTCGGAAAGGGCGAGAAAGCCGTGGAATACACCATCGGCGGCCTTGCCTCCGCGATGGTCGGCCCCGCAATGGCGGTCGCCATCGGCTACGCGCTGAAAGCGCCCGCGATGGTGCTGTTTTCGCTTGTCCCCGTCGGCTTCGGCACGAACGCGATGGGCGGTGCGGGCGGCCCGCTTGCCGTGCTTGTCGTCGCCATTGTCGCGTCGGAATTCGGCAAGGCGGTCAGCAAGGAGACGAAAGTTGACATTCTCGTCACGCCGCTCGTCACCATTCTGATCGGCACCGGACTGGCATGGCTCATTGCCGCGCCCATCGGGAAGGCGGCAAGCTGGGTCGGCGCGCTCATCGTGTGGGCGACGGAGCTGCACCCGTTTTTCATGGGCATCCTTGTCTCCACGCTTGTCGGCGTTGCGCTGACGCTTCCGATCTCCTCCGCCGCGATCTGTGCCGCGCTCGGCCTGACAGGGCTCGCCGGCGGTGCCGCCGTTGCCGGGTGCTGCGCGCAGATGGTCGGGTTTGCGGTGATGAGCTTCCGCGAAAACCGCTGGGGCGGCATCGTCAGTCAGGGACTCGGCACCAGTATGCTCCAGATGGGCAACATCGTGAAAAACCCGAAGATCTGGATCGCGCCGACGCTGACCGGCATGATTACCGGCCCCATCGCCACGTGCGTGTTCCGCATGGAGATGAACGGCGCTGCGGTCAATTCCGGCATGGGCACCTGCGGTCTCTGCGGGCCGATCGGCGTGTGGACGGGCTGGGTCGCGCCCTCGGCAAAGGCGATCGAAAACGGCGCTGCCGCGGTTACGCCGACGACGTTCCACTGGATCGGTCTTGCGCTGGTGTGCGTGGTGCTGCCCGCCGTGATTTGCGCTGCGCTCGGTCTCGCGGAGCGGAAGCTTGGCTGGATCCGCGAGGGCGACCTGAAGCTGAACTGACAGAACAGAACAGATACGAATAGCGAAGCTCCCGGAAAGGCTCCGGGAGCTTCGCTTTATATATTGCGCGGTCAATCCATCGGTTCGGCGCGCGCACCGCGGATGAGCAGGATGACGGAAACTGCCAAAAGCACGGCGGCGTAAAACAGCGTAAGCTGCCAACTGCTGCCGAGCGCCTCCGGCTCGGCGGAGAGACGCGGGAAAAACTGGACGGAAAAGGTCATCAGGAAGTGCGCCGTTGCGGCAGCGAGGATGTTCTTCGTCCGGAGATACAGCGCCAGCAGAAACAGCGCGGCGCAGGCGCTGAGCACGGCCTGCAGCACGGCGGCGCTGAGCGGTGCGGAAAGCAGCAGCAGCGAAAAGCGGCAGGCGCCGCAGACGATGCTCGTTACCGCCGCGCCCGCAGCGGAGAAGAGTCTGCGTCTGCCGAGCAGCAAAAGCGCGCCGTGGCGCAGCAGAAGCTCCTCCCATGCGACGCTGACCAGCAGACTCAGCAGCCAGCCGAGTGTGCCGAGCAGACTGGGATTCTGCTCCGGCGCGGCTGCGCTCATGCACAGGCTGATGGCGGGCAGAATGAAGATCAGCGCCATATACTTGGTGATATACGGCCCCTCGGTCATGCGCTGCAGTCCGCCGTCCGCGCGGCGGACGATGAGCAGACAGACGCAGACGAGCAGGGTGCCGACGATCACGGAAAACACCGCGCCCGTGCCGAGCAGGCGGTCAATATATTCGCCGGCGGTGAACACCAGCGTGCCGAGCACGGCAAAGACAAAATAGAGCGCGAGCGCCGCGGCAAGCGGACGCTGCGGTTTCGTTGTTTCGGTCATAGCAGTTTCTCAACCTCACTTTCTCCGCAGACGGTGATGCCCGCGGCGGCAAACTGTTCCGCCGTCACGCCGCTGCCGGTGGTGAGCGTTCCGGAAAAGCTGCCGTCATAGATCGTCCCGCTGCCGCAGGAGGGGCTGCGCTCTTTCAGCAGCGCGGTGTCCGCCCCGAGAAGCTGCGCCAGATACAGCGCCTGCGCCGCGCCGCGGCGATACTGCGCGGTCACGTCCCTGCCGGTGTCTGCCATGACGCGCGCACCCTGACGCTCTGCGGGCGGGCGGGGCGTTTCCAGTCCGCCGAGCTGCTCCGGGCAGACGGGGACAAGCTCCCAGCGGTCGCGCAGACGGTCGAGCACGCGGCGGTCGAGCGGCTTGGTGTCGCCGTCGTAGCGGCAGGAAACGCCGAGCAGACAGGCGGAGATGACGAGCGGCTTTTTCATACGCGGAAGGCTCCTTTTCTTACATAAAAAACGCAATTATTGTAGCACCCGGGGAAACCGATGGCAATAGCAGAAATCACATAAAATGCTCAAGTTTTGTTAAGAAATGCCGATAAATATATAAAAGTATAGTACACCCGGGCGCAAACTACGAAAAAGGAAGTTCGTATCGAGATTACAGGGAGGTATTCAGTATGAAAATTGCAAATTCCTTTATTTCCATGGGAGCGGAGAGCCGGAGCGCAAAATCTCTGACGCTTCACACCAGTCAGGAGACCGACAGCGGAAACGTTGTTCGGACGAACGAATCGACCGCCGTGATCGCGGAGTCATCCTACGCATCGGAGTCGCTTGTGACCAGCAACGGCGCAACGCTCTCCGACCTTGTTCTCGGCAAGCTGCCGGAAGCAAAATCCGGCGATACGCTGGAGCTGAGCGACGAGGCGGCAAAGGCAGCCGAGCAGTTCAACGCGATGCGCCGCGGCAGCCGAGCGGACGGCACGGCCGGTGCGCAGAGAGCGGGCGGCGTCGGCGGCGTTGAGCTGACGCCGAAGCAGCAGCTCAAGCTGAGCATCATCCAGCAGCTCTTTGAATCCTGCACGGGACACAAGCTGAAGTGCTACGGTCCGCTTTCCAATGCGGAAGGCTGCGGGAAGGGGAAGGGCGTGTCGCCTGCGGAGTCGGAGTTTTACAAACGGCTCGGGATGCAGGGCACGGAGAAGGCTCTGCAGAGCGCGCAGGGCGGAACCGCCGCGCCGCAGCGCCTTGTCACCACGCAAAGCGACATGATCTATCAGGAAGAGCAGCTCATGAGCTTCAGCGTTGCTGGCAGCGTGACGACGGCAGACGGCAAGACCATCAATCTGAACATCGGTCTGACGATGGGCAGCAGCTTCTATGAGCAGCACAGCGAGTTTGCGCAGGAGGTGCAGCGCATGTGCGACCCGCTCGTGCTCAATTTCGAGGGCGGCGCGGCTGAGCTGACGGACGAAAAATTCAGCTTTGATCTGGACTGCGACGGGCAGAGCGAGGCGATCTCCTTCGTATCCTCCGGCAGCGGTCTGCTGGCGCTGGACAAAAACGGCGACGGCGTCATCAACGACGGCAGCGAGCTGTTCGGCGCCATGTCGGGCGACGGCTTCGGCGACCTTGCCGCCTACGATGAGGACGGCAACGGCTGGATCGACGAGAATGATTCCATCTACGACAAGCTCCGCATCTGGACCAAAGACGAAAAAGGCAACGATTCCCTGCTTGCGCTGGGCGTGAAGGGCGTCGGCGCGATCTACCTCGGCAGCGTCGCAACGGACTTTACCGTGCGCGGCGGCGAAGGCGCGGTCAACGGCGCGATCCGCCGCAGCGGCATTTTCCTCACCGAGTCCGGCGACGCCGGCACCGTCCAGCACGTGGACTTCTCCGTATAAAACCCAAAATGTCAGCCATAAGTCAGGGCTGCCCGCCGGGCAGCCCTGACTTTTTTGCGCGCAGCGCGGCATAGAAAGAAAAATTTGTGCTATCGTTCACGGAATAGACTTTATTTCCACAAAATATCGTGTTATAATACACTGATTATATATGTGCAAAATCTATGCGCAAATCACGTGATCTGAAAGGGAACAAAACGCATGGCTTTTCTTGATAAAATTTTCGGCTCCTATTCCGACCGCGAACTGAAAAAGATCCGTCCCATCGTTGACCGCATCGTCGGGATGGAGGGCGAGTATGCCGCGATGACGGACGAG
>JAZQNZ010000247.1:0-8024 GCA_045627665.1 Oscillospiraceae bacterium | reverse complement strand
GTTCCGGCATTATATCGGCGTCCATCAGATTCAGAATGCTTTCATCGATCTTCAGGGTTTGTTTTTTTTCGTCCATGAAAAAATCAGCCTTTCCGTTGTTCAATGGCCTGCTCCATGGCTTCTGCCACGATCTTCAGGACCTTGATGCGCGCATATAGTTTGTCGTTAGATTCGATCACATGCCACGGCGCATATTCCGTGGAGGTTTTCTGCAGCATTTCGGAAACCGCTTCCTCATACTGCGGCCATTTCTCCCGGTTGCGCCAGTCCTCTTCGGTGATCTTCCAGAGCTTGTCCGGATTAGCCTGCCGCTCGTTGAAGCGCTGAAGCTGCGTCTCCTGGTCGATATGGATCCAGAATTTCAGCACAACGGCGCCCCAATCGGTGAGGTCGCGCTCAAACTCGTTGATTTCGTTATATGCGCGCATCCAGTCCGCGTCCGGGCAGAACCCTTCAATGCGTTCCACCATCACCCGTCCGTACCATGTGCGGTCAAAAATTGCGACATGACCGGTGCGGGGCAGACGCCTCCAGAAGCGCCAGAGATAATGACGCGACTTTTCGTGCGGTTCCGGAGAGGCGATGGGGTAGACGTCAAATCCGCGCGGGTCGAGCGGATACGCCAGACGGCGGATATTTCCGCCCTTGCCCGCTGCGTCCCAGCCCTCATAGCAAATGACAAAGGGGATGCGCTCGTTATATATCTGATCGTGCAGGCGGGCGATGCGCTTTTGCAGGCGCTTCAGCTCGTCGTCATAGGCGTCTTCATCCAGCTTTGCGGAGAGATCGGCATCTTCCAGGCGAACGGGCTCGCTCATGGAAAATTCCTCGTCAAACGGCTGACCGCAATACTTCCCGGCAGAAATACCGGCGTCGATCGCTTCGGTCAAAAGGCGGAATGTGTCATATTTTGCAAGACCGCGCTTGCTGCCGTCAAGGATATGCCAGGGCGTAATCTCCTGCGTTTCGGTCATAAAGTCGTCATAAGCCTTGCGGAATCCGCCGTAGTCCTCGTTTTGCCAGAGATCGTCGGCCGAGACGCGCCAGCTTGTATCATCATCGTCGCAAAGCTTGTGGAGACGCTCCTCCTGCTCGCTCTGCGAGATATTGATGAAAAACTTGAGAAGAATATATCCGTTGTCGCGCAGTTGACGCTCAAAACAGTTGATGGAGTTGATGCGCCTGCGGTATTCTTTCTTACCGATATCTCCGCACATCAGTGCACGAACGCTTGCTTCCATCCAGCCGCTGTCCATAAAGAGCAGCTTTCCTTCCTCGGGGATCGCGGAGAAAAACGGATAGAGGAACGGATAGCGGTCGGCCTCCTTCATCGCACTGTCAAGCGAGAAAACGCTGGAGAACCGGGGGTCGATTTCACTGATCAGGTCGTTGATGAGCGAACCCTTTCCGGCGCCGGCCCAGCCTTCCACCAGTACGATGACCGGAAGCTTTGCGTTTCGGATGAGCTGCTGCTGCGCAGTGAGGCGGTTTTGCAGCTTCGATGCTGCGGATTTCCGTTCCTCTTTCGAAAGTCCGTCATCCGGACGCACAAAGTCCTTCAGCATTGTTTTGCACTCCGTTTCATAGAAATTATTTGAATTAATTTATTATTATACATTACCCTGAAGAAAATTGCAAATATATATCGCCTGCTTGCAAAAATGCGCCTGAACGGCTGTCGCTTAAAAAACCGTTCAGGCGCAAAATCAGTGATTATTCAGCTTCAGTGGAGCGCTCGGGGTCGAATTTTGTGAACCCGGTATCGCGGAAGCGCTCTTTCCACCTGCCGACAGGGCAGTAGATGAGGCAGCGTTCGCAGAAATAACGGGGATAGTGCTCGATGGAAAGACCGTTGACCGGCTTTTTTTCAAAAGCCGCCTTCAGCTCCGCGTTGTCGGGCGCATTGCCTTCGATGAGATTCGGAACGGGAACACGCCCCTGAAACTCCTTGCGGTAGCCCATCGCGGCAACGGCGCAGGCGTTGGCGTTGACGTCTGCGATCTGCTGCGTTTTCCCTTCGACGGAAACGGTCTTTCCGCAGCCGCCGCAGGGTGAGGGGATTGCGTTTGTCGGACATACGGCTGCGCAGATGCCGCACTCCTGCGGGCGGCAGAGCGGGGCGCCGGCGTAAGGTGTATCCGGCGTCAGCGCAAGCGATGTAACGACCGCCGTCAGCATATGGCGCGGGCCGTACTCCGGCGTCAGAAAGCGGTTGCTCCAGCCGTATTCGCCGAGTCCGGCGGCAAGCGCCGCATTCCAGATATTCAGCGGCATTCCCTGACCGTAAGGATCGGCAAAATACTTCCGCGGGACCTCGTCCCAGATCATGCTCTGCTGAACGTTGAACGGGCAGAGCAGCGCCAGCGCGCCGAACTGCTGTTCCAGCCTGCAGCAAAGACGATAACCGTCGTTGATGAGCAGAAAATTCGGTGCAAGGTCGTCGCAGTATGCCGCATAGGAGCTCTGCGCCGCCATCCGCCGATCCTCGTGCGCGCGGAACATCGCCTGCATCGCACCGTCGGAAAAGGCGCGCCCGAAGACGATGACGCTCTTCGCGCCGGGGAGCAGATCGGCAGGCCGATGCCCCGCCGGCTCGCTGCTCAGCGCGTCGGCGGATGCGATTCCGACAAAATCCATGTCCAGCTCGGTTTTGATGTAGTTTTTAATGACGTTTGTCAGTTCCATTTTTACCCTCCGCCGTATCAGAGCAGACCGTTTGCTCTGTCAACGCGCAAAATCATAAATCCAAGTGTTTCAGAGGAAAGAACGCTGCCGTCCTCCGCGAGCTCCTGAGCTTCCACGCGTCCCCAGCGCTCCTCACCCGTCCAGTCGGATTCATATTTCTCATCTCCGAGATCCCTGACCCATGCGCCGTTGTCCAGACCGTAGTAATTGCCTTTGCCGCTGAGCAGCGTGCCGGTGTGATAGTCATGCGCCTCGGCACAGGTGCGTGTGTTGACGACCTTGTAGATGTGCTCCCCGTGATATTCGCGGGGCTTTTCGGGGTGAAAGCCTGCATGAACGATGATCTTTTTCATCTTGACCGCTCCTTTCCGTCAAAGCGGGAAAGCCCCGTTGCGCCGAAGCGCTCCTCCCAGCCGCCGAGGGGACAGTAAAGACGGCAGCGGTCGCAGTAGGTATCGGGATGGTGCGCGAGCGACCAAGAGACTGCGGGCTTTTCGGCGTACGCCTTTTTCAGCTCCTCATCGGTGGGATCGTTGCCTGTGATCTGATCGGGAACGTCCGCCTTGCCGGAGAATTCGCGCCGGAACGCCATGGAGGCGACGGCGCAGGCATTGGCATTGACGCAGGCGGTGGTGCATTCGCGGTCAGCGACGACGAATTTTTCTTCTTTCCCTCCGAATGCGGGGATCGCCGCAACGGGACACACACGGCTGCAGATGCCGCACTTTTCCGGGTTGCAGAGCTTCGGCCCGGCATACGGTTCATCGTATTCCAGCTCCATCGTTGTCACGGCAAGACCGATGCCCTGACGCGGGCCGTTCTCCGCAGTCACAAACGCGTTGTTCCATGCGATCTCGCCGAGACCCGCCGCAACGGCGGCGCGTCCGGGGTGGATCACGGCGCAAAGCTGCTTTGCGCCGACAAAGGCGGGCAGCGGCGTGTTTACCGGAGTGACGTTCTGCATTTCGCCGGCGGGAATCGGAACGCAGGTATAGCCGAAGCTGCGCTCGACAAACTGCGCGATATTGAACGAAGTAAAAAACAGATTCATGTTCGGCGTCAGCTCACGCCCGAAGGCGGCATAGATGCTGTAAGCATCCGCGTTGCCGTCCTCCTTTGCGCGGAACGCGGCCTGATAGATCCCGTCCGGAATGCGCTTGAGAAAAACGATGATGCTTTTTGCACCCGGCAGCACTGCCTCCGGACGCTGACCCGCGCGCTCGTCGTCGAGTGCGGAGGCAGGGGCGATTCCGACGGCGTCCATGCCGCAGTCGCCGAGTATGTAGTCCTTGATCGTCTGCGTAAAACTCATCTGTTCCGCCTCCTTCATTCATCCGCGTCGATGTAGCGGTCAACATCGGTGCTTGTCAGACCCGTGTCGCGGAAGCGCTCATACCACGTTCCGACCGGGCAGTAGGACAGGCAGTTTCCGCATTTCCACGAGGGGGAGTGCTGATGGAAATTCTCGCGCGGATGGGCGTTGAAATAGACGTTGATGGCGTCCAGATCCTCGTTCAGGGGATCGGTCATATCCTGCGGGATGATGTCGCTGCCGCTTTCGTTGAAGTCCTTGCCTGTGCCGTGGCACATGATGCGGCACTTCGACCAGTTCGTCTGTCCGTAACCGATCTCCTTGCCGCCGGCGCAGACAAGACGGCCGCTGCCCTCGGTATAAGGCGGGATCGCCCCCGTCGGGCAGAGCTTTTCGCAGATATGGCATTTCGAGGGATCACAGAGCTGCGGGCCGGAGTACATCGGGTCGGGCTCCAGCTCCGCGGTTGTGAGAATTGCGCCGAAGCGGTTGCGCGGGCCGAATTCCGGCGTGAGCATCAGGCTGCTCCAGCCGAACTCACCGAGACCGGCAGCGTAGGCGCAGTGCCGCATACTCATCATTTTTGCGCCGTGCGTCGGGCCTGCGGTGCAGGGCAGAGCGGCGCAGCCGGTCAGCTTTTCAACGAGTCGTGCGGTCTTGTAAGCCGCAAAGAGAATGTTGTAATTCGGTGCGCCGACGTATCCGAACGCGCCGTAAACGCCGTGCACGCCGTAGTTGAGATCTTCAAAGGTGCGGAAGGTCGTGTTCACCGCGCCGTCCGGCAGACGGACGCAGAAAGAGATGACCGATTTGCAGCCGGGGAGAAAGTCCGTCGGATGAACGCCCTCCGGAGACTCGTTGAAGCGCTCGATGGGGGCAATGCCGACCTTGTCCATACGGCCTTCGGTCAGAACAAAATTTTTGATCTGCTGTGTAACGTTGGATGTGATCATAGTATGAAATAACCTCTTTTCGGATTGAGGATCGCTGTCTGAGCGGTTAAGCCTGAAAATGCGTGCGCCCGTCCGGGGACATAATCATGACCATGTCCTTGCTGATAACAGGCTCGCCCTGCATATCGCGGACGTTGCCGAAATAGCCCTCCAGCGGCTGATCCAGCGGAACGCCCTGCACCTTCTGCATCTCGCGCACCTCGCGCCCGTCCAGCGCGGCGGGGGAGATGCCCCTGCGGATGCACAGTGCTGCGGCGTTGCCGGCGGCCTGTCCCGTCGTCATGCTCGTTGCGATGACACGGATCGCGCCGATGGCGTCCCAGTCGGCGGAGATGCAGCGACCGGCGGCAAGCAGATTGTCCACACCCGCAGCGACAAGGCTGCGGTATGGGATCTCGCTGAAGCAGCGCGGATCGGGCCGCACCTCGTACCCGCCCATGGGGGCGTAAGGGTGCATATTATAGTCGTCGTCATCCTCGGACGGACGGCAGACGGCGTTTTCGACCGGCTCCGGCAGATGGATGTGACGCTTTGCCGTGCCCTGATCGCTGGTGGGGTGATGCGCATCCAGCGGCTCGGGGAAAATGGCGATGCCGTCGTCAAATTTTGCCGCAGCGCAGAGATCACGGGCCGTATAGACATAGCGCCCGACCATGCGGCGCGTTTCCCGCGTGCCGTTCATGTCGGCAAAATGGGCAAGTGCGCAGTTTTCGAAGCCCGGCATGTATTTCTTCAGAAAGTCCACGAACAGCAGTACTTTGCGGTGCTGATCGACGATCTGACGCGAAAGATCCTCTGCACTGTCATTGCGGCAGTAATGGGTGTGGGTCGCGTCGAGAGAGACGTCCATGCAGGTCTGGTCGCTGCTGCCGACGACGGGATAAACCAGAGAACCGGGCGCGAGGATGCAGGGGAGGTCGCCGTTTGCAAGCGCCTCCTGCTGCTTGTAGACAAGAAAGCTGCGGCGTGTCTCCGGCGGGCGGGACTTGAGGAACTCCGAATATTTTGCTTCCTCTTCCTTGTACTTTTTATAGTTGACGTAGGAAAGGCGGAAGCCCATGGAGGTAGACTCGCTGAGCCCCATGAATTCCGCGTTGCCGACCTCACAGGGGACGCCTGCGGCGCAGGCAACGATGGCGTCGCCGGTCGTATCGATGACGATGCCGGCGCGGATGACCATTTTTCCGGCGGTGGAGTATGCGATGACGGATTCGATGTGTCCGTCGCGCACCTCGCAGTCGGCAACATGGACGCCGTAGAGGATGCGGCAGCCGGCCTGCAAAAGCATCTGCTCAAGCATGACCTTGGCGTGCTCCGGCTCCACAGCGGGAAGGTGCGGGCGTACAATGGCGTTGCCCTGTGCGGCAAGCCGTTCGATCCATTCCCTGCAGATCCCGTCCACATGCCCTGCAATGCCGGTGATGTAGCCGTTTGTGCAGAGACCGCCGAGAGATTCGCGCTTTTCCAGCAGCAGCACGCGCAGACCGTTTCTTGCCGCTGCGATCCCGGCAGCCGTGCCTGCAACACCGCCGCCGCAGATGA
Organism: Oscillospiraceae bacterium; assembly: GCA_045627665.1. Classification (GTDB taxonomy): domain Bacteria; phylum Bacillota; class Clostridia; order Oscillospirales; family Oscillospiraceae; genus SVKR01. Next base: position 1,532 of record JAZQNZ010000247.1, on the reverse strand, counting down.
GAACGTCAACATTGTAATTGTTCAGCGTATTCACGACCGTTTCCTCCTGTCACTGCATCATTCCGCCGCTATCAGCGTTCTGCGGCGTACTGCTTCGAGCTGTAATCGTAAAGCTCCTGCTCCATGAGGTTGTAGGTGCGCTCCCAGCCGCTCTTAAGATTCATGACGGCGCCGGAGCCGGGATTGCTCTGCGCGCCGAAGGTGTCCACAAGGCTGCGGATATGCGCAGTGAGCTGCGCATCGGTCATGGTGTCCTCAAAGACGACCTGCGGGTCGGGCTGGACTTCGATGAGCAGACGGTCGGCATATTTGTTCACGATCGCGGGCAGATCGTTGATCGGCTGGATCTCGATGCCGTCCACACCGAGCTCATCCGCAAAGTAGGGGAGGAACGCCTCGACCTTGCCGCAGCAGTGCGCAAAGAATTTTGTTCCGCGCGCCTGCACGGCCTTGACGAAGCGGCGCGTCGGCTCCAGAAGGATCTCCTCATACAGATCGTTGGAGAAAAACGGCGCTTTCGCCGTGCCGTAGTCGTCCGCGGCAACGATATAGTCCAGCGGAAACACATCGCGGATATGGTTAAACAGATCAATCTTGTAGTCCGCCAGACGCTCGAAGAGCGCGCGGCACTCCTCGGGCTCCAGAATGAGATCCATCAGGCACTGCTCGAATCCTTCAAAAGCGTGCAGACGCTCAAAGATGCCGTTGCTGAAGCGGGCATAGAGCGCGCGGCGCTCATCGCGGACGAAGCCTTCCGCATCCTGCGTCCAGTCAATGGCGTCAAGGTCGGGCCACTGCACCTTTTCGCGCCACTCGGTCACGTCGTCAAAAACGCCGCCTGCGGGCATATTGATCCCGACTGCCTCGGAAAAGATGTACTTTGTGCCGAACCAGTCCACACCGGCAGCACCCTTGCTGGGCGCCATGTCGCGGCTGCATTTGCTGACAACGCACTGCGAATCGGCATAGAGGTTGGGCATCCAGAGGGGCTTTTCGTGGTTGAACGCCACCATCAGATTTTCGCGCGGAGTGATGGATGAATCGCGGTTTACCTGCGGCCAGACCGGCGGCATGATCGGAATGTTGCAAGACATATTTTTTTCTCCTTTTCCGGTGATAATTCAGTATTGTTGCAGACAAAACAAAAACGTTACTGTATCTATTTTATAATAAATTCTTAAAAAAACAATTCTTATTTTGAAAATTGATTTCCGAAAAGGAAAATAATTTACGGATTTGACTTTCCGAAAGCGAAAGCAATCTTGACGCGGCGGCGCGTTCAGAGTATGCTGAACGCAAAGGAAAAGTGCAGGAGGCAAGTATGAACCTGTCAATTCTGGATACGATTCTTGCGGTGTCCCGCTGCAGCAGCTTTCAGAAGGCGGCGGAGGTGCTGAGCTATACGCCCGCCGTTGTTTCCAAGCAGATCGCGCGTGCGGAGGAGGAGCTGGGCGTCCGGCTGTTTTTCCGCGGAAACAAGGCCAGCGGCGCGGCAATGACGCCGGAGTGCCTTGCGATCCTGGACGACCTGA
>JAZQNZ010000246.1:0-2423 GCA_045627665.1 Oscillospiraceae bacterium | reverse complement strand
ATATCACGCCTATGTTTCCGCCGTTCGCGCCGAGGGCGAGTGCGCCCTTGCATTCGCCCGCGCACAGGGGAAGCGCGTGATGATCCTTGCGGGGCGGCCTTACCACGTTGACCCCGAGATCGGCCACGGCATCGACAAGCTCGCCAATTCCCTCGGCTTCGTTGTCGTCAGCGAGGACAGCGTGTGCCACCTTGCACCGACGCAGTATGTCAGAGTGCTTGACCAGTGGACATTCCATGCCCGCCTTTACCGTGCCGCATGGTTGGCTGCGCACAATCCCGACGTGGAACTGGTGCAGCTTGTGTCCTTCGGCTGCGGTATTGACGCCATCACGACCGACGAGGTGCGCGATATTCTGGAGCGCAGCGGCAAGCATTATACTCAGATCAAGATCGACGAGATCACAAATCTCGGCGCCGTAAAAATACGCCTGCGCAGTCTCATCGGCGCACTGGAGGAGGGGGAGAATCATGCAGGATAAGTCCTTCGTCCCGTTTACCGAGGACATGAAGCGCGACTATACCATCCTTGTCCCCAATATGCTGCCGATGCACTTCCGGCTGATCTCCGCCGTCATGCGCACCCACGGCTACAACATGGAGCTGCTGCAGACCAGCGGCCCGGAGATCGCGCAGCTCGGCCTGAAATATACCCACAACGACACCTGCTACCCCGCCATTCTCGTCATCGGACAGTTTATGCAGGCGCTGCAGTCCGGGAAGTACGATCCGGACAAAACCGCGCTCATCATGTTCCAGACGGGCGGCGGCTGCCGCGCATCCAACTATATTTCCCTGATCCGCAAGGCACTGAAAAAGGCGGGGATGGAGCATATTCCCGTGATCTCGCTGAGCCTTGCCGGGATCGAGAAGCACCCCGGCTTCCGGCTGAGCGTCAAAATGATGCGCGGGATGCTGTACGGCGTGCTGTGCGGCGATCTGCTGATGAGTCTTGTCAATCAGGTGCGCCCGTATGAGCTGACGCCCGGTGATGCGGAAGCGCTTGCGGAGCGCTGGACACAGCGTCTGGCGCTGCAGCTCGGCTCCTCCGGCCGCATCCGCTACCGCGACCTGCAGGAGGACTATCGTCAGATCACGGCGGAGTTCGCCGCCATTCCCATGCGCCGGCGCGACGCGGTGAAGGTCGGCGTTGTGGGAGAAATTTTCGTGAAATATTCCCCGCTCGGGAACAATGATCTGGAGCGCTTTCTCATTTCCGAGGGCGCAGAGGTCGTTGTGCCGGGCCTGCTGGATTTCTGCCTGTATTCTGTTTACGACTCGATCATGGACTATGAGGCATACGGCAAAAATCCTGCGAAGTACCGCGTGTTCCGCTTCGCATTCAAATGGCTGACCGCCAAACGCCGCGACATCAGCGACGTGCTGGAGCGCTCCGGCTGCTTTGACGGCTGGACGCCGTTTGAGCAGGTCGTAAAGCTTGCGGACAGGATCATCCACACAACGGTCAAGATGGGCGAGGGGTGGCTCCTGCCCGCGGAAATGCTGGAGCTGATCGAGTCCGGCTGCCCGAACATCGTCTGCACGCAGCCGTTTGGCTGCCTGCCCAACCATATCTGCGGCAAGGGGATGATGAAGCCCATTAAGGAGCTTTACCCCCACAGCAATGTCGTCGCCATCGACTACGACGCGGGCGCGAGCCGCGTCAATCAGGAAAACCGCATCAAGCTGATGCTCTCCAATGCGCGGCGCATTGCCGCCGAGCGTGCGGAATCTGCGGAAATGCCGGAGACACAGCCGGAAGAGGAAGTCTGCTGCGTCTGACGAAAAACCGAAAAGAAAAAGACAGACCCGGACGGGAGTGATCCCGCCCGGGCTTTTGTTCATACTGATTTTATCAGATAATAGTATCAGATATTCAGATATACAGAATGTCGTGCGCGACGGGGCAGTAAAACAGCTCCTGCGCGCGGTCAAAATCGTCCGTGATGCCGAGAATCCACATCAGCTTTGCCAGCACGGCCTCGCTCGTCATGTCGTGCGCCTCCAGAACGCGCAGGCTGCTCTTGAGCGTGTTGCCCACGCGGTAAACGGACAGGTCGCTGCCCTCATTCGGTACCTGCGTCGTCATGACAATGAATTTTCCCTGCTCCACCGCGCGGCGGATCTGGACATGAAAGTCCGAATACTCCGGCAGTCCGCCGACGCCGAAACTCTCGATGACGAGACCATCGTATTTGTCGATGGCGTAGCGCATCACGTCATTGTTCATGCCGGGGGTCAACTTCAGCAGTCCGACATTCGGGTCAACATAGTCATAAAACTGCACCTCGCCGGCGGGCTCCTCCGGAACGTAGCGGATGATGTGACCGTCCTGAATGCGGGCAAGCTCCGGAAAATTGATACTGCCGAAGGCCATGAAGCTCTTGGAATAGTTTTTGCGTGCGCGCGTGCCGCTGATGACCG
>JAZQNZ010000245.1:0-3681 GCA_045627665.1 Oscillospiraceae bacterium | reverse complement strand
CAAGGAGCAGGGCGTGGAGCGCAGGAGCGTTGCAAAGAACCCCGTCGGCAATGTCGGCGGCGACGTATCGCTGAAAAAGCAGCCTGTCAGACGCGACAAAAAGCCCGGCCGCAACGATCCCTGTCCCTGCGGAAAGCTGCGCCCGAACGGTCTGCCCATGAAGTATAAGGACTGCTGCGGCAGGAACGAGTGAGTTTTCGCCTCCCGGCGGGGAAGTGTTCCGCCTGCGGGCGGCCGTGCTTTTCTGGACGCGCAGAAAAGCATGGAGAAAAGACGCGCCAAAGAGGGATGCTTTCGCGCCCCTCTTTGGAAACACCCAGCAGACTGACGCGTAAATACGGGGCAGTTGTCGAATAGATCTGCTTCTACGTCCGCGCCACCACGCTTACGCTTAGGCGCTAATGCGGTGGCGATCTCGGATAATCTTTGCACCAGCGCCCTGTGGCGCGGATGTAGAAGCAGAGACAATCTGATAACGGATAAAGCAAATTTGCTTGGCACTGCAGGGGAGTCCAGAGGGGGCTGCCTCTCTAAGTCCCCTCTGGTGTACTCTTTTTTGCCATTTCTTTCTGCACAAGCAGAAAGAAATGGCGCGTTTCTCTCCGCCACGGGCGATAAAATTTTCCGTTGAAACTTTGATGCAACTCTGAGGTATTATGACATTCACCGAACACAAAGCCCCCAACGGCGTGGTGTATCTCACCGCGCCGACCATCCGTGCGCGCCACGGATTTACGACCCGTCTCGGCGGCGTCAGCAGCGGTGATCTGGAGAGCCTGAATCTCGGCAGCAACCGCGGCGACGATCCCGCCAACGTCTTTGAAAACTATGACCGTCTCGGCGAGGCGACCGGCATCAACGTCCGGCACATGGCGTTCACAAAGCAGGTGCACGGCACGGAGGTGCGCACGGTCACGGAAGCGGACGTTCACCGCTTCGGCACGAAGGTGCCCTATGAAGCGGACGGCGTCGTGACGAACATTCCCGGCCTTGCGCTCATCTGTTTCACGGCGGACTGCGTGCCCGTCCTGCTGTGCGACGATGCAAACGGCGTTGCTGCCGCAGTCCACTGCGGCTGGCGCAGCAGCGTGGCGGACATTCTCTCCGTCGCGGTCGGAAAGATGTGCGCCCTCGGCGCCCGCCCCGAAACCGTCTGCGCCGCAATCGGCCCGGCGATCTCCAAATGCTGCTTCGAGGTCGGCAGCGAGGTCATTGAAGCTGCGAAAGCGTACCTCGGCGGCGATACGGCGGGACTGATTACGTCCAAAGCCCCCGCACCGGACGGCACGGAGAAATTCCTGCTTGACCTCAAGGGCGCGAATGCCCGCCGTCTGCTGCAGCTCGGTCTGCGCGAAGAAAACATCGCCGTCAGCGATGAATGCACGATGTGTTCGCATGAAAAATTCTGGTCGCACCGCTTCACCGGCGGAAAGCGCGGCAGTCAGGGCGCACTGATCGTCCTGTAAGCCTGCAAGGAGAACGAAGCAAATGACAAAAACAGCCAAAAAGCTGATATCGCTGATGCTGGCGGCGCTGTGCCTGCTGCCAGGCTGCGAGGGACGGAAAACCGCGGCGCAGCCGATCGAGGAAGCGCCGATCTACGACGCCATCGCTCCGGGCGAGGAGCTGCGCCAGCGTCCCGCTGCCGACAATGTTTTTTCCCTGAACTATGACCCGGAGGCGGGCATGAATCCCGTGCGTGCCAACAGCTCCGCCAATATGCTGTTCTGGTCGCTCATGTACGACAGCGTTTTCACCGTGGACGACAGCTTCCACGTCACCTCCGAGATCGTAACGGACTACACCAGCGACGATTATGTCTGGTGGGTCTTCAATATTGACAGCACCGTCCCCTTCACGGACGGCACAACGCTGACCGCTGCGGACATCGTTTACTCCATCCAGCGCGCCCAGCAGACGGACTATTACCGCGAGCGCCTCAGCATCATTTACGGGATCAGCGCCCTGAGCGAGGACTGCTTTGCCATCACGACGAAATATGCCAACAGCCAGTTTCCTGCGCTGCTGAATATTCCCATCATCAAAAAGGGCGAGTATTTTGAGGATGTTCCCGCAGGCACCGGGCCCTACCGCCTTGACGAGAGCGGCGACCGGCTTGTGCTTTTTGCGGAGAACCGCCACGCCGCCGAGATGCCGGTGGACACCATCTACCTGCGCGACTGTATGGACACCAGCGCCAAGATCCGCGCCTTTGAGGATTCGAGCATCGACCTTGTCACCAACGACCCGACGGGGATGTATAACCTCGGCTACGGCAGCAGCAACGAGACGCGATACTACGATACCAGCAACATGGACTATGTCGGCTTCAACATGGACAGTATGTATTTCCAGTCTCTGCGCGCCCGCTGCGCGGTGAACTACGTCATCGACCGCGACTATATCGTCGAGGAGCTGATGAGCGGATGCGGCACCCCCGCCGCCCTGCCCGTCCACCCCGAAAGCGCCCTGTATGACAGCGACTATGCCGCGACCTTCGTCTACGATCCGGAAAAGGCCGCCGCGATGTTTGAAAGCGCCGGCGTCAGCGACTATGACGCGGACGGCGCGCTGGAAATGCTCGTGACGGGCATCGTCGTGGAGCTGAAGATCCGCTTCATCGTGAATAACGACTCCACCTCCAAGGTGCTCGCCGCGCGCCGCATCACGGAGGAGCTGAATGCGCTCGGCATTACGACCGCGCTGTATGAGCTGAACTGGGCGGACTATATCGCCGCGCTGGAGACTGGCGACTATGATATGTACTTCGGCGAGCTGCGCCTTTCCCCGGACTGGAACCTCAGCAGCCTGTTCCTGCCGCGTGAAACGGGAAAGAAAAACGCCGTGTTTACGGGGCTGAACTACGCCAACAACAAAGACGCGATGTACACCCAGCTTTACAGTGAATATCTTGCTGCGGGCGACGATCTGACGCGCAATGCCAAATTCCGTGAGATCTGCCGCTATATCGGCGATACCGGCATCATCATGCCCGTGTGCTTCGAGCGGCGCGAGGTGCTGACGCACCGCGGCGTGGTCACAGGCATCCGCGCAACGCAGTATGATGTGTTCCACAACTTCAAGGATTGGACGATTACGCTTTCATGACAGACTGGATCAAAAAGATGTTCTGCCGCTTCCGCCGCCTGATCTCCTACGGTATCGTGGGCGTGATCAACACACTGGTGGACTACGGGGTGTTCTATCTGCTCTACCGGCTTGTCAATGTTGACATCCGGCCGAGCCAGATCGCGGGATTTCTCAGCGGAACGGTGGTCAGCTATATTTTAAATAGTAATGTGACCTTCCGCGAGGGCAAGGGGAGAACGAAGGGGCAGTTTCTGCAGTGCATCGGCATTGACATTGTGTTTGCGCTGCTCAGCGGCTGGTTTATGGGCTGGGCGGAGACCTGGGCGTGCCCGGTGATCCTCACCAAGACGCTTGCGACCGTTGTAACCGCCCTGATGCACTTTATTCTTTATAAGTATGTCGTGTTCCGGATCAAAAAGGAGGAGGGCTGAGGCGCACCCCGCCGCAGCCGAAAGGGAAAGAGACTTCCGGACATAAAAATATCAGGAAAGGATCGGGTTATCCAAATGAATGACAGAGAGCTTTTCAAAATTGCGAAAGAGGCGTCCCTGCATGCCTACGTTCCGTATTCCGGCTTCCCTGTGGGCGCGG
>JAZQNZ010000244.1:0-2132 GCA_045627665.1 Oscillospiraceae bacterium | reverse complement strand
GCGGGCGTGTTTGCCGCGTTTCAGATCGTCATGCCGCTGATCGGCTGGTTCTGCGTCCACACGATTGCCGCTGTATTTGCGTCGTTTCAGAAGTTTATCCCCTGGATCGCGCTGCTCCTGCTCGCGTGGATCGGCGGGAATATGCTGCGCGAGGGCCTGCGTCCCGGCGATGCGGATGCGGAAAAACCCGCCGTCGGCGTCTGGGCGCTGTTGGTGCAGGGCGGCGCCACCAGTATCGACGCGCTCTCTGTCGGCTTTACCATCGCGCATTACAGTGCGTCGGAGGCGCTGATCGAGGCGCTGATCATCGGCGTCGTCACCTTTGCCATCTGCCTTGCGGGACTTGTCATCGGCAAAAAATTCGGCACGAAGCTGGCCGGAAAAGCCTCCGTGCTCGGCGGCGTGATCCTTCTGCTGATCGGACTTGAGATCTTCATCACCGGGGTACTCTGAAGCGCACCCCGCAGTACGATTCCGGAGGTCGGTTACATGAAAGCGAATTACTACGACCCGCTGTTTTACATATGCTCGGAGGAGATGCCGTTTACCATCCGCATCGAGATCACGCTGCGCGGCCCCGTCCTCCCGGACTGCCTGCAGCACGCAGTTGACCGCGCGATGGAGCGCTATCCGTACTTCGCCATGCGTGTCACGGCGGAAGACGGCGAATACCTCGCTGCGGAAAACGCCGCGCCCGTGGTCGTTTACCCCGGCCCGGAGGTGCGCCCGCTCGGCGGCAGCGAGGTGAATCACCACCTCCTCACACTCTCATACGACGGCAGACGCATCTGCGTTTTCGCTTCCCACGTCATCACGGACGGCGCCGGGCTGTATCCTTTCATCAAGACCGTACTTTATTATTATTTCTCCGCGGCGGACGGCACGGCGCCGGAGGTGCCCGACGTCCGCCTTGCCGGGGAGCCGCTGCTTCCCGACGAGGCGGGCAACCCGTACCCGGAAGAGGAAATGCGCCGCGCAAAGCCGCTTTACGTCAAGACGCTGCCGCCCTTCTTCCGGCTGCGTGAGGGCGGGTTCGTCACGGACAGCGCGGCGACGGTCTATCGCTGCCGCATCCGCAAAGAGACGCTGATGCGCTTCAGCTTCGATCACGACGGAAGCCCCTGCTCTCTGGTCTCGGCGCTCATGGCGAAGGCCGTCCGCTCGCTCCATCCGGAGGAGCACCGCAGCATCGTCAGCGCCGTTTCGTTCAATCTGCGCCCCGGGCTCGGAAATGCACACAGCTATCGGATGCTGTGCAGCTCCATCGCGCTGGATTATCCCGACAGCACGCGTGACTGGAGCATTGCGCGTTTATGTACCTGCTCGCGCGGTATGGTCACCCTGCAAAGCCAGCGGGAGAATGTTCTGTACTACGCGCAGCAGCGCCGTGAGCGCTTTGAGGCGCTGGAGGTGCCGGGCGGACTCAGCGCGCGGCGCGCCGCCGTCGGGCAGCGGGCACTGGAGGACTCCGTCAGAAACACGTTTTCGGTCAGCTATGTGGGCGAGCTCGGATTCGGCAGCATGGAAAGCCGAATCGACAGCATCTACAACATAACCGATGGTTCCACATATCAAACGCTGTTCATCGAGATCGCCGCGCTGAACGACTGGTTTTATTTTGCGTTTATTCAGGGGTTTTCTTCGGACAGATACTACCGCGCTTTTCTGGAGCAGCTCCGTCTGAACGGTCTTCCCTTTACCGAGGCAGACGTCTCCCCGCTTGAAACACCGAAAATGCTTCTTCCGTAAAGCGTCAGGCGCACTGTTGCGCCGCGCGGAAATGTCTGCTATAATGGCGGAAGCATACGGCAGGGCGGCTTCCGCCGCCCACACCATGCCGCACGGAGTTCAAAATGAATAACTTCTTAGAAAAGCTTCTCTCCTTCCGGGCGATCTTCAGTATTGTCATCGCCATTGCCGCCATCGGCATTTACATTGCCGTGCGCGCCTGGACGGAGCGCTACAAGAAACGGCGCAGGGACTCCGGCGACCGCGCTGCGGTCTTCGGCGTTTCCGCCAGCATTCTCGAATTTCTCGTCCTGCTGTTCGGTCTGCTTGTGATCCTGCAGCCCACCGGCATCGACATCACCGCCATCGCCGCCGGGCTCGGGATCGTCAGCGCCATCGTCGGT
>JAZQNZ010000243.1:0-4281 GCA_045627665.1 Oscillospiraceae bacterium | reverse complement strand
CTGCAGATCGACAAGGCAAACCTTTGCAGCCTGATGCGCACCATCAACATGGAGAAACGCGAAGAGCGGCTGCAGTATGCTCTGATCGAGGGCGGAAATATCAGCACCGATGAGATCACGGGTATGGTTGAATCCCGCGAGGATATTGCGAAGCTGTTTGCTCCGACGATCTTTGCCAAGGCTGCCGCTGCAGCCACCATGACGGAGATGGAGAAGGAAGCGGACAATGCAATTCGTGAGTATGTTCTGCGCGTCAACTTCGTATCGTTTGGCCCGGAGGTCGTCATCGAATATATTTCCACTCTGGAAAACGAGATCATGTCCCTCCGGATCATCCTCACCGGCAAGCTGATGGGGATCCCGGCGGAGAAGCTGAGAGAAAGGCTGCGTGAGAGCTATGTATAAGATTGCAGTCATCGGCGGCAGCGACAGCGTCATCGGCTTCAAGGCTCTCGGACTTGACACCTATGCAGTGGACTCCGGCAGCGAGGCGCGCAGCGTTCTGCACGAGATCACAAAACCGAGAGAAGACGAATACGCCATCATTTATATTGAAGAGACGATGGCGGCGCACATCATGCCTGACATTCGCAAATTTAACGAGCGCCCCTCTCCGGCTATCATTCTGATCCCCGGCCGTGACGGCCCGATCGGACTTGGCCAGAGCGCGCTGAAGGAAGCCGTCGAAAAAGCCGTCGGCTCCGATATCCTTTAACAGAAAGGAACACAAAGTATATGAGTGGTAAAGTTATCAAGGTAGCCGGCCCCCTCGTGGTTGCTGACGGCCTTGCAGAAGCCAACGTATCGGACGTCGTCCGTGTCGGTAATCAGCACCTGATCGGTGAGATCCTGAACATGACGGGCGACCAGGCCAGTATTCAGGTTTACGAAGAGACCACGGGCCTCGGCCCCGGCGCTGAGGTCATTACGACCGGCTCTCCGCTTTCCGTTGAGCTCGGCCCCGGTATGCTGGAGGGTATCTATGATGGTATCCAGCGTCCCCTGACGGAGATTCGCGACCTGTGCGGCAGCACCATCGCCCGCGGCGTTGACGTTCCCGCACTGAACAGAAGCAAGCACTGGGACTTCCATCCGACGGTCAAGCCCGGCGATGCACTTGTTGCAGGCGACATCATCGGTACAGTTCAGGAGACCAGCGCGATTCTCCATAAGATCATGGTTCCTGTCGGCATTTCCGGTACGGTCAAGAGCATCGAAGAAGGCTCTTTCACCGTGACCGACACCGTCTGCGTTCTGGAATGCGGCGGCAAGGAAATTCCCCTGACCATGATGCAGAAGTGGCCTGTCCGTGTGAACAGACCCTACGAGAAGAAGTACGTTCCCGATCGTCCTCTGCAGTCCGGACAGCGTATCGTCGATACCATGTTCCCGATTGCCAAGGGCGGTACCGCCGCTATCCCCGGCCCCTTCGGTTCCGGAAAGACCGTCATGCAGCACGCACTGGCCAAGTGGTCTGACGTGGACATTGTGGTCTACATCGGTTGCGGCGAGCGCGGCAACGAGATGACCGACGTTCTGATGGAGTTCCCCGAACTGATCGACCCGCATACCGGTGAGCCCCTGATGAGACGTACCGTTTTGATTGCCAACACCTCCGATATGCCCGTTGCGGCTCGTGAGGCTTCCATCTACACCGGCATCACGATCGCCGAGTATTTCCGCGATATGGGCTACGATGTTGCCGTTATCGCAGACTCCACCTCCCGCTGGGCAGAGGCTCTGCGTGAGATGTCCGGTCGTCTGGAAGAGATGCCCGGTGAAGAAGGCTATCCCGCATATCTGGCATCCCGTATCGCACAGTTCTATGAGCGTGCCGGCGTCATCGAGTGCCTCGGCAGCGGCGAGCGCCGCGGTTCTCTGACCGCAATCGGCGCTGTTTCGCCTCCGGGCGGTGATATTTCCGAGCCTGTTTCTCAGGCCACCATGCGCATCACCAAGGTGTTCTGGGGACTGGACAGCTCTCTGGCATACGCCCGTCATTTCCCGGCCATCAACTGGCTGAACTCTTATTCTCTGTATCTTGACTCTCTGAAGCCCTGGTACGAGAGCAATTTCCCCGGCTTTATGAACAACCGCAACAAGGCAATGGCCATCCTGCAGGATGAAGCCAACCTGAACGAAATTGTCCGCCTGGTCGGCGCGGATTCCCTTGCTCCCACAGAGCAGCTCACGCTGGCAACGGCGAAGATGATCCGCGAAGACTTCCTGCAGCAGAACAGCTTTGTCGATATCGACTCCTATTCCGAGACAGAGCGTCAGTTCCTGCTGCTCGGCATGATCATTGACTTTGACTCTCTTTGCCGCACTGCTCTGGACAACGGCGCCGAACTGAGCAGATTGGTTTCGATCGCCGCAAAGGATAAGATCGGCCGTGCAAAGAGCGTGCCTTCCGATATGTATAAGGTCGAATATGCCAAGATCCGCGAAGAAATGAAAGCGCAGATCGAAGAAGCAAGTCAGGGAGGTGAGGACGCATGATCAAGGAATACAGAACAATTCACGAGGTCGCCAGCCCTCTGATGATGGTTGAGCAGGTCGAAGGCGTTACCTACGACGAGCTGTGCGAGATCCAGCTCCCCGACGGCGAAGTCCGCCGTGGTAAAGTCCTTGAGGTCAATGGCGACAAGGCTGTCGTTCAGCTTTTCGAAAATGCTGCCGGCATCAATCTGGCACAGTCCAAGGTTCGCTTCCTCGGCCATCCGCTGGAGCTGGCTGTGAGCGAGGATATGCTCGGCCGCGTCTTCAACGGCATGGGCAAGCCCATCGACGGCGGCCCGGAAATCTTTGCGGAAGCACATCTGGATATCAACGGTCTGCCGATGAACCCCGCAGCCCGCGCTTACCCCGCTGAGTTCATTCAGACCGGCGTTTCCACCATTGACGGACTGAACACGCTTGTCCGTGGTCAGAAGCTGCCGATCTTCTCTGGCTCCGGTCTGCCCCACGCAAACCTCGCCGCACAGATCGCCCGTCAGGCAAAGGTACTCAATGACGACGCAAAGTTCGCCGTTGTCTTCGCCGCAATCGGTATCACCTTTGAAGAGTCTGAATTCTTCGTACAGGAATTTAAGCGCACCGGCGCAATTGACAGAACTGTCCTGTTTACCAACCTCGCAAACGACCCTGCTGTCGAGCGTATCGCAACGCCGCGTATGGCGCTGACCGCAGCAGAGTATCTTGCGTTTGAGAAGGACATGCACGTTCTGGTCATCTTGACCGATATCACCAACTATGCCGAGGCTCTGCGTGAGATCTCCGCTGCAAAGAAGGAAGTTCCCGGTCGCCGCGGCTATCCCGGCTATCTTTACACCGACCTTGCAACGATGTATGAGCGTGCAGGCCGCCGTGTCGGAAAGTCCGGTTCCATCACGATGATCCCCATCCTGACCATGCCGGAAGACGACAAGACGCACCCCATTCCCGACCTTACCGGCTACATCACCGAGGGTCAGATCATTCTGTCCCGCGAGTTGCACCGCAAGGGTATCGTTCCTCCTGTGGATATTTTGCCTTCGCTGAGCCGTCTGAAGGATAAGGGCATCGGCGCCGGCAAGACCCGTGAGGATCACTCCGGTGTTATGAACCAGCTCTTTGCCGCTTACGCAGCAGGTAAGGATGCCAAGGAACTGATGACGATTCTGGGTGAAAGCGCACTGAGCGAGACCGATAAGTACTACGCAAAGTTTGCGGAAGCCTTTGAAGAGAAGTACGTCAATCAGGGCAACGAAACCAACCGTACGATTGAGGAAACGATGAACCTCGGCTGGGAGCTGCTGAGCATTCTGCCTACCAGCGAGCTGAAGCGCATCAAGCCGGAGTATATCGTGAAATACCTTCCCAAAAAGTGAGGTTGAGGTAATTGGCAACTAAAACAGTTACCCCGACAAGAATGGTGCTGAACCAGACAAAGGCACGTCTGAAAACTGCTGCCCGCGGCCACAAGCTTTTGAAGGATAAGCGTGATGAACTGATGCGTCAGTTTATGTCCGTTGTCCGTCAGAACAAGGAGCTGCGCCAGCGCGTGGAAGATGGCCTGACCGAGGCTTTCGGCGCGCTGACGGTTTCGAGCGCGGTGATGAGTCCGGAGCTTCTGGAGCAGGCGCTGATGTATCCTCGCCAGAGCGTCGAGGTGGACGTAAAGTTCAAGAATATCATGAGCGTCAACGTCCCGCAGTATAGCTTCACGACGCAGAATGCCGATCCGGGGGAGATTTATCCTTACGGTTTTGCGCAGACCAGCGGCGAGCTTGATACTGCCGT
>JAZQNZ010000242.1:0-3302 GCA_045627665.1 Oscillospiraceae bacterium | reverse complement strand
CTTCTCCGGAGCTTTTTCTGCAGATCCATCAGACGGATGCCGTCAAGCACGTCACCCGGCTTCGGTACGACCTCAACGATCTCCACACGGCCCTTTGCGAAGCTGTCGCGCTTGAGAACGCTGGGGATCTCCATAAGACGGTACATCTCGCGTGCAGCGTTCATCTCCGGATTGATGGTCATGGAAAGTCCGAGCTCTTCCTTAAAGAAATAGAGCTGATCTGCATATTCCGGCGTGCGTACGCGGGCAATGGTGTTATGACAGCCAAGCTTCTTGGCAAAAACGCAGGAAAGCATATTCAGTTCGTCCTGCGCGGAGCAGGCGATCAGCAGATCGGCCGCGGGCACGCCCGCCGTGCGCATCACTTCAAGCTGTGCGCCGTTGCCGCAGATGGTCATACAGTCCAGATTGTCGCTGATACGGTTTACAACCTCCTGGTTCTTATCAACAACGGTGATGTCATGGCCTTCCTTAGTAAGCTGGGCGGCGATGACTGAACCGACCTTGCCCCCGCCGACGATCACGATCTTCATAATTTCACCCCCGGATATATCCGAAACTGTGCAAACTGTGCGGAAAAATTCTTAACACATCTTTACATGACTAAGTATTTTACTATATTTCGGCGTGAAATACAATCCCCCCTCTTCCGCAGGCGGTCAACTCCGGAATCGTCGGATTATGATTGTAATTATGATACAAACTTAGTATAATAATAAAATATTGATTTCAATCGTCGCATCACGGAAAGGATACATTCATGGACGAGCTGACAAGCGTCATACTGACAGCTTCAAAATGGATATTGCCGATCATCGCCGTATGGCTGCTGCTGCGCTGCGTCCGCAGTATGCTGCAGGAAAACTGCGACCCGGAGCTTTGGGCGTGGCTGGAATTTGAAAACGGCGAAAAAGCGCTGCTGAAGCACTGGGAGTGCATCATCGGCCGTGCCGCAGGCTGCGACGTTGTCCTTCCTGATTCCTCCGGCGCGGACCGCACGCACGCTGCAATCATCCGCTCGGACACGGGCAGATGGCGGCTGTATGACCTCGGAACAGCCGGCGGCACCGCAGTCGGCGCACGCCGGGATGACGGGCACGGTCTGGAGCTTCACGACGGCGATATTCTCTTTTTTTCGGAAGTCGGCGCGGTGTTCCGTCCGCTGGACGACACGCAGCTCCTTGCGAACGGCGGGCGCCGCACAATGCCCGGACAGGCCGTCAGTCAGGGCGTCACGCTGCTGCTGCTCACGATCTTTCAGGCAATGCTGACACTGCAGTTTGTCGGCAATACGCAGCAGGAGCACAAATTGACCGTTGCGCTTGCTTTCGCAGTGCTGTGTCTGCTGCAGTGGAGCTTTTATCTTCTGATGCGCGCAATGGACCGCCGCGGCTTCGAGATCGAAACACTGGCGTTTTTCCTCTGCACGCTCGGTCTTTCCGTTACTGCGACCGCCGCGCCGACGGAGATCGGCAAGCACCTGCTTCTGCTCGCGGCGGGCATTCTTCTGTTTCTGTTTCTCGGCTGGTGGCTGCGCGACCTGCGCCGTACGAAGGTCATGCGCTGGCCGGTCGCCCTTGCGGCGCTCGGATTTCTGGCGCTGAATCTTCTCGCCGGAACGACCGCCAACGGCGCGACAAACTGGCTCTCCGTCGGCGGCTTCTCGCTGCAGCCCTCGGAGTTTGTCAAGATCGGCTACATCTATGTCGGCGCAGCCTCGCTTGACCGGCTTTACCGTTCACGCAACCTTTTGCTGTTCATCGGCTTCTCCGCCGTGTGTGTCGGTGCGCTTGCGCTGATGGGCGATTTCGGCACGGCGCTGATCTTCTTTGCAACCTTTCTCGTCATCTCGTTCATGCGCTCCGGCAGCTTTGCAACGGTATTTCTTGCCGTTGCGGGCGCGGCGCTCGCCGGATTTCTCGTTCTGACGGTAAAGCCATACATCGCCCAGCGTTTTGCCGCCTGGGGCAATATCTGGGCCGATCCCTTCGGCGCCGGCTGGCAGCAGACGCGGGCGCTTTCCGCCGCGGCAAGCGGCGCTCTGCTCGGCGTCGGCGCGGGACGCGGCTGGCTGCACACGATCTTTGCGGCGGACACCGACATGGTGTTCTGCCTTCTGAGCGAGGAGCAGGGCCTTATCATCGCACTGTGCGCCATGCTGGCGCTTGCCGGGATGGGGCTGTTTGCCGTTCGCGCCGCAGCAGGCGGGCGCAGCTCCTACTATGTCATTGCCGCCTGCGCAGCCTCTGCCATGATGCTGGTGCAGCTCGCGCTGAACGTCTTTGGCAGTACGGATATTCTCCCCTTCACCGGCGTCACGTTTCCCTTTGTCTCCCGCGGCGGCAGCAGTCTGATCTCCTGCTGGGCGCTGCTCGCCTTCCTAAAAGCGGCGGACACACGTCAAAATGCCAGTTTCTCCGTCCGTCTCTCCGCACGCCGCCGTGCCGGCACGCCGCCGGACGCGGACAGCAGCGATGAAGTCTTCCTCGGAGAGGAGGCGCAGGACGAATGAAAAAGATCAAGCGCCGCGCTTACAGCGCCCTCCTCGTTGCCCTCTGTCTCATCCTCGGCATGGGCGTGTATGTCTATCGCTTCGCAACACAGGGAAAAAGCTGGGCGGGTTTTTCCGCAAACGAGGCCGTCTGGAGCAACGGTAAGGTCATCACCGGTACGGTGACTGACCGCAGCGGACTTCTGCTCTCCGGCAGTGAAGCCGGAAAACGCACCTACGCAGAGGATCCCGACGTACGCATCTCCTGTCTCCACGCCGTCGGCGACCCCGGCGGGAACATCGGCACGGGCGCGCTGCGCCAGTTTCCCGACGAGCTGAGCGGCTACAACACGCTGACCGGACTGAATCCCGGCGGCAGCAAGCTTGCGCTCAGCATTGACGCGAAGCTCTGCGCCGACGCATACAATGCGCTCGCCGGACGCAGCGGTGCGGTTTTGCTCAGTGACTACACCACGGGCGAAATCCTCTGCATGGTCTCCTCCCCCAGCTATGACGTCACCGTCGGCTTCCCCGCCGATGATCCCGCCTACGACGGCGTGTATCTCAACCGAAGTCTCAGCGCCGCCTACACCCCCGGCAGCGTCTTCAAGCTTGTCACTCTTGCCGCGGCGCTGGAGCACATCGACAATTTGAAAGACCGTACCTTCACCTGCGCCGGCAGCGTGATGGTAGACGGCAATCAGATCAACTGCACCGGCGTTCACGGAACGCAGACCATCGAACAGGCGCTTGCCAACTCCTGCAACTGCGCCTTTGCGGAGCTCTCGCTGGAGCTCGGCGGCGACAGTCT
>JAZQNZ010000241.1:0-2144 GCA_045627665.1 Oscillospiraceae bacterium | reverse complement strand
CATCGACGATATTTTCGCCAAAGCCTGCAGGGATTTTTCCGCGGAAGAGGTCAGTGACGGTGTCTATGCGCTCTCCGGCGCGCTGACCGGCGAAGTGCTGACGCCGTTTCTGGCGCAACTGCCCGCAGAGCAGGCCTTTACACTGGGTTTTGCGAAGGTCGGCGCTATCAACTTCTCCGGCATCCGTGCGCTGCTGAATGCACGTGAGGCCGGCAAACGCTTCGTCATCTCCGGTGCCAACGCCGCGGTTGCACAGCTTTTTGAGACCACCGGCGCCTCGAAATTCATCAGCGTATGCCGCGCGCCGGGCGAACTCGATCTGCGCGAATGTACAAGATCCGGCAACGGTCACACGGCAGAGAGCTTCGACCACTTAGACGGCGACGCGATGATGAAGCTTTATTTCGACTTTGTCCCCGACGCTCTGATTGAAAAGGAAAAACGCATCGCGCAGGCGGCATTCCTCATGGGGATCCCCACGCCCATGCCCGGGTCGATGATCCGCTCCGGCGGCCGCCGCGGCTGCTCCTTCGAGCGGCTTGCCAACAAGCGTTCGTTCTTCCGCATCATCTCGCAGGAGCCGGAGCGGCTGGAGGAGCTTGCCGTCCGCTTTGCAAAAATGGCGAAAAATCTGCACCAAACACCCTGCGACAAAACTGTTTTCCCCTCCTATCAGGACAGGCTGAAAAAACTCATCTGTCATCTGAACTATTTTACGGACGAGGAAAATCAGAAGCTGCTGCGTTTTCTGGAGAGCGTGGAGGACACCGGTATGTGCATCCACGGCGATCTGCACGCCGGCAATGTCATCACGGACGGTAAGGTCGATCTCTTTATCGACATGGGAGACTTCTCCTATGGCAATCCGCTCATTGACCTCGGCACACTCTTCATCATGTCGCACAAATTCAGCGAAGAACGAACGCTGAACGAATTTCATATTACCAGCGCCCAGTATCTACAGTTCTGGGAGTTCTTCGCGCGGGAATATTTCGGCGCGGACACCCCGGAAAAGCTGGCGGAGATTGAGCGGATGCTGACACCCTATGCCGCACTGCAGGCGCTGTTCTTTCTGGAGAAGGATGCGTCGGATATCCTCTTCGCAGACTTTATCCACGAGGCGCTGACCGACATGGACTGACCGGGCCGCACGCCCCCGGCGTGCCTCCGAACTGCCAAGCGATACAGATTATTGACTTTTTCCCGCATTATGGTAGTATGGCTGTATATATAAAGAGGTGAAGATCGTGAATGTGATCCGAAATGAATATCGCCTGACCGCAGCGGGAATCAACGATTGCTGCGAAACGATACGGGGGTTTGCAGCAACGCAGAATATGTCCAAAGCTGACGTGGCCAGATTGACGTTTGCCACCGAGGAGGCGCTGCTCGCCTATCAGTCCCGCTTCGGTGAGGAGACCGGATATATGCTCACGCTGGAGAAGCGCTTCGGCAAGGTGCGTATGAGCATCGACGTCCCGGGCGAGGCCTTTGACCCCGTCACGGAGCGCGTCCCCTTTGACAGCGAATTTCCGCAGGTGAGCGAGCTGATGGCCAGCTTCGTTCTGACGCTCGACCACACCTACAAAAACGGCGTCAACCGCATTTCCTGCGCCAAAGAGGTCGTACATCCCAACCGCTTCCTGTTTAACATCCTGATCGCCCTGATCGTGGGCTTTGCGTTCGGCTTCGTCAGCCGGCTGTTTCCCACGGCGCTCGGCGCGGCGGTCGATCAGCTGCTCGCCCTGATCTGCGATACGCTGATGGGCCTCATCAAAATGGCGGCGCTGCCCGTCATCTTTCTCTGCACCATCAAGGGCATCACCAGCTGCGGCGGGCTTGCCTCGTTCGGAAAGGTCGCAATCAAGACAATTCTTGCGTTCTTTTCGACCATGTTTCTGCTTCTGCTCGGGACGGCCGCGCTGTGCCTGATCTGCTTCCCGCTCGGCTTCGCCACCGCCGCCGAAACGGGTAGTTCGATCGCCGAAAGCCTTTCCATCATCTTTACCATCTTCCCGGACAATATCATCTCCCCGTTTAATAACGGCGACAATATCAAGGTCCTGTTCATCGCCATTCTGGTCGGCTGCGCCATCCTCTCCCTCGGGAAACAGAGTGAGGGTATGACCCACGGAATCAGCCGC
>JAZQNZ010000240.1:0-8949 GCA_045627665.1 Oscillospiraceae bacterium | reverse complement strand
CGGGACGCAGCTCCTGCATCCCTCCGGAATAGTCATACAGCAGCATCCGGACGTGCGGAACCGTCTCGTCCACGCTGCGGACAAGCACGGAGGAATAGTCGTCATAGATCACCGGATAGTCCGCGACCCGCACCGTAACAGTCATGGATTTGCCGACGAACTCCTCCGCCGGTCGGACAAACAGAACGCCGTAGCAGGCATACCATCCGAAACCGACCGCCGCTGCAAGCAGCACCGGCACAACCGCACCGCGCACGCGCTTCAGCCCGATTGCGCACAGTGCAAGCAGAACTGCGCCCGCCGCAAAATACGGCAGGAGAGTCTGCGGCAGGAAATAATGTGCGCACAAAAGCGCCGCGGCATAGCCGCAGCCGATCAGAAGAAGCTTACGCATGACGCACGTTTCCCCGGTCACTATATATTGTCAGTCCCTCGTTGCACGCAAAGGACATTTCATCACCTCATCGAAGCACTGTCGGCATCTGCACGCCGCATGAATACATAATAAAAAATCTCCGGAAAAAAATCAATGCTTATTCGGAAATGAATCTGTCCCCGACCGCGATGCAGTCGGGGACAGATCAAATGCAGTAATGTACGGGATCAGGCCTGGGGCTTGATCATAATGGTCATCATCTGTGCGGTAACGATGCCGGTGTTCAGGCAGCCGCGCTTGGTGCCCTTGCCGAAGTGGACGGAATCGCCGGCATGGAGAACATACTTTTCCTCCTTGTCGTTCTCGTCAACCAGAGTAACCGTCATCTCGCCGGAGATGATGTAGTAGATCATCTCAAAGTTTGCGGGAGCGATGTTGGCACCGCCGCCGGGCAGGAAATGGCTCAGACCGTTGACGATCGTGCCTTCGTTCACATCAGCGGGATTATGCAGACGGGTGGTAAGAACATCGAAATGACCGGGAGCCTCATACTTTGTGGCCTCGTTGGCGCGGGTGACCTTGTAAGACATGGTTAGTACTTCCTTTCGAATGTAATTCACGTGTTTTTTCATGTGATAGTATAATACTATCACATCATTCACAGGAATTCAAGTCGTGTTTGACTTCTGAATGCAGATTTGATAAATTGTATTCGCAGATGAATGAATACGGAGGTCAAGCCATGATCCTCACCTTTGATATCGGCAATGCGAACATCGTGATGTGCTGTGTGCAAAACGGCGAAAAGCTTTGCCGCTTCAGTCTTTCCTCAAGCAAGTCCCGAACAGCGGACGAATACGTCGTAATCATGTCTCTTCTGGCGGAAAACAGTGGGATCACCCTAAAAGACGCGACCGGTGCGATCATCGCCTCCGTTGTTCCGCAGCTCACGAATATTATTTCCGACGCAGCGGAAGCCTTGACCGGCAAGCGCCCGCTGATCGTCGGGCCCGGAGTGAAAAGCGGCCTGAATATCCGCATGGATTCCCCCGGTGAGCTCGGCGGGGATCTCGTCGCCGCAGCGGTGGCTGCGATTGAGCGTTATCCGCTTCCCTGCATCATCATCGACATGGGAACCGCCACCGCCGTCGGTGTAATCGACGTCTCCGGCTGTTATATCGGCGGTCTGATCTGCCCGGGCATCGCACTCAGCAACAGCGGACTTGCCAAAGGCGCAAGCCAGCTCCCGGATGTCAGTCTCTGCGCGCCGAAGCGCGTGATCGGAAAGAACACGGTGGACAGTATGCAGAGCGGTCTCATTCACGGCTCCGCCGCGATGCTGGACGGCGTGATTGAGCGGGTAGAGACCGAGCTCGGTTCAAGTGCGACCGTCGTCATCACCGGACGGGAAGCCGCTGCGCTGATACCTTGGTGCCGCAGACGCGATATCATTTTTGACGACGACCTGATCATGCGCGGACTCTGGCAGATCTACTGCCGCAACCGCGACAAACGCTGAATACCGATCAATCAAAAAGCTGCCCTATGCGGGCAGCTTTTTTGATTTATGACAGCTTTCCGAGCGCTTCCGTGATCTCCTCAAAGTGCATACTGCGCGAGGCTTTGACAAGGACTGTGTCGCCTGCGCAGATCAGCTCCGGCAGCGAAGCGATCAGATCGGATTTCTCCGCGAAATGCCGTCCGCCGGCGCCGCGCGCCGTTTCCGAAGAAGCATCGCCCGTGCACAGAACAAGCTCAATGCCGAGCTGCGCCGTCAGAGCGCCGGTCTCAAAATGAAGCGCGGCGGAATCTGCCCCAAGCTCCAGCATATCTCCGAGGATGGCAACACGTCTGCCGCCGCAGCGCGCAAGGGATCGCAGCGCCGAGGCCGTGGAGGTCGGATTTGCGTTATAACAGTCGTCGATCACGGTAAGCTTCCCTGTTTCGACACGTCTCGCCCGGTGACCGACAGTTTCGTAGGATGCAATACCGGCAGCAATTTCCGCATCCGTCAGCCCGAACGCAATCCCGACGGCGGCTCCCTCCAGAATCGCATACACCATATGGTCGCCGAATGCAGGAACGCAGACATCAAAGCGTCGTTCCCCGCAGACGATCGTGCACGCCGTGCTGTCAGCGCCGCTGCGGATATTTTCAGCGCGAACAGCGCAGCCTTCCCCCATGCCGAAGCTGACGATCCGCTGCGGGCACTGCATTGCGGAGAGCAGATCATCATCCCCGTTGCAGAAAACCGGGGCATCCGCAGGAAGATAACGGTTCATGACCGTCTTTTCTTCAAAAATTCCCTCTCTGCTTTTCAGAAACTCCAGATGTGCGTGTCCGATGACAGTGTAGAGCGCTGCGGTCGGGCGGACGATTTCCGCAAGGCGCTGCATATCGCCGGGGTGCGAGATGCCCATCTCAATGATCGCCGCCTCGTGCTGCGCATCAAGGCCGAACAGAGTCAGCGGCACACCGAGGTCGTTATTGAAGTTTCCGGCGGTCTTGTGTACGCGGAAGCGCTGCGACAAAACGGCGGCAGTGATCTCTTTTGCCGTGGTCTTACCGACGCTTCCGGTGATCCCGAGAACGGGAATATCAAACTGTGTGCGGTAAAACCCCGCGATCGCCTGAAGTGCGGCGACCGTGTCCGGCACCAGGATAAAGTTCCCATCCGCGCCGTCCGGAACACGCTGGGCAAGAACACACGCCGCCCCGTCCCGCAGGGCAGCGGCAGCAAAATCGTGCCCGTCTGCCTTCTCACCGGGAATCGCGGCAAAGAGACATCCGGAAACGACGCGGCGGCTGTCCGTGACAACGGCGGTGATCTCATACGCAAGCCGGTCGGCGCAGCCGTGCCAGTCCCCGCCGCAGGCACTCAGAATATTTTCAAGCGTTAAATTCTTCATAGATACTTTTTCTGACTCACTTCAATGATTTTTTCACAAAGCTGACCGTAGTCCATCCCCTGCGCCGCAGCCATCTGCGGGATCAGGCTTGTCGGCGTCATGCCGGGCAGCGTGTTCGCCTCAAGGCAGAAGATCTCGTCGCGCTGCGTATCCCAAAGCATATCGCAGCGGCAGTAGGCATCGATCATCAGCGCGGAAAACACCTTTTCCGCCACGGCCTGCACGCGCGCAGTGACCTCTTCGCCGATCTCGGCAGGACAGATTTCCTCAGTCGCACCGGCCTGGTATTTATTCTTGTAGTCGTAAAAACCTGTTTTGGGAATGATCTCGATGACAGGCATGGCTTTCCCGTCCATCACGCCGACCGTCAATTCGCGGCCCCGGATAAAGGTCTCGACAAGGATCTTTTCCTCATAGCGGAACGCAAGCTCCAGTGCCGCATCATAAGCGGCTTCGTCGGGAACAATGCTCGTTCCGACGCTGCTGCCGCCGCTGCACGGCTTCACTACGCACGGAAACCCGACGTTTGCATACGGTGTTTCCCCGCGGACAAGCGTGATTCCCTGCGGAACGGAAATGCCGCTGTCGCGCAGGACGGCTTTGGTCAGTCCCTTGTTCATTGCAATGGCGCTGCCGAGGTAGCCGGAGCCTGTGTAGCGAATGCCGTTAACGTCAAGAAGCGCCTGCACCTTTCCGTTTTCACCCTCCTCGCCGTGCAGAGCGAGGAACGTAATGTCCGCAGCCTTGCAAAGCTCCAGAACGTTCGGGCCGACAAGGCATTCGGAGTCCGGACGCATTGCGCGCACCTGCTCCAGATCCGGCGACAGCTCACCGATGGCGCTCGATCCCAGCTCATCGTTCGCTGTAAAGACCTCGTCGGCATCGGAAAACGGTTTTGTCCAGCCGAGGTAAAGGTCGATCAGCGCAACGGCGTGACCGTGCGACCGCAGCGCCCTTGCAACGCCCGTTCCCGTAGAAATGGAAACGTCTCTTTCGTTGGACAGTCCGCCGCACAGCACCACAATCTTCATATGCGAAAGCACCTCCGGTGTTCAGAATACTCACTGAATTGGTATTTTATCACAGCTTTCTGAAATACACAATGAAAAAACTGTTGTGAAGTGTATGCACATTGTGCTATACTTTTTCTTAGTTTGAAAAATGTTCATCGGAAAGTAGTGATATACCATCAGTTACATTGTTATGGATATGGAATGGAATCAGGCCATGAGTTCCAAATCCTCCATTTATAATCATCTTCCCATCCATCTACGCGGGGAAATCATCCAGATCGGCGCGGTAAAGCTCAATGACGACTGGACGCCCGGCGAAGAATTTCAGATTGATGTGAAGCCGGTTTATTTCCGAAAAATGCACTATAAGGTCAAAAAGCTGACCGGGATCGACTCCGAGCGCCTTGCCGACGCCCCCGGTTTTCCCGAAGCGCTGGAAAAATTCCGCGCGTTCTGCGGCGACGGATGCACCTTCCTCACATGGGGCTGCGATGACAAGGGGATCATGGAGCAGAACATTATCGTCCATGATCTTGACTGGGACTGGATCGACGGATGGATCAATCTGCAGGTCATCTACAATATGCAGACCGAGGGCGACAACAATCAGAAGGCGCTGTCAACCGCGATGGAGCACTTCGGCATCGAACAGACCCGTGTTGCACACGACGCGCTCGGCGATGCCTACAATACCGCGCTCGTCTGCTCCCGTCTTGACATGGAAAGCGGACTTCGGGGCTATTCCACCGCCATGCACCGGCTCAGCACCAAAGCCGCAAAGCCTGCCGCAAATTCCGATCAGCCGGAGCGGGTGCCGCTGGAGCACCTCTCCTTCTCCGGCTATCTCAACCGTAACTCCGTGTTCGCAGACGAAGCATTCTCCGCAGTCGGCTGTCCCGTCTGCGCGCAGTGCATGGACGCCCGCCGCTGGGTCAATCAGGGGGATAAGCGCTACATGACGATTGCCGCCTGCCCGGAGCACGGCAGCTATCTCATCCGGGTCAAGCTCCGGCTTGCGGAGGATGAAACATGGTCTGCAAACCGCCTCATTTATGAAGCGGATGACAGTATGCTCGAATACTACGACACCAAATCGGCACAGTGCCGCAAGCGCTCGCGCCGCCGCAGAAAGAGCAAAGTCAAAGCAGAATGATACATTTTGTTGAAAAACCGTGCCGCCGAAATTGGCGGCACGGTTTTTCGTATAATCCGCAAAACCCGGAGCAAGCTAATATCAAATCGTGTTACCGGAGGTTTTGCTGACTATGAAAAAGCTGATTGTTCCGACCGCGTTGGCATTGATGCTGACGCTGGTCATTTCCGTGTTCCCCGCCTACGCCGCAGGCGGCGCACCCATCGCAGAAAATCTTGAGCTGGACACCTACCGCGGCATTTCCGTCGGCGGACGTCTGTCCGCGACCGATCCCGAGGGCGGAGAACTGAAGTATCGCATCACGACCGCCCCGATCAAGGGCAGCATTGATCTTGACGACAGCGGCCACTTTGTTTACACGCCGGAGGCCGGCAAACGCGGCAAGGACTATTTTGGCTACAAGGCAACGGACTGCGACGGAAACGACTCGCAGGAGGCCACCGTGATCATCCGCATCCAGAAGCAGAAGAGCAAGATCAGTTACACCGATCTGAACGGCAAGGGCTGTGCCGACGCCGCCGTAAAGCTTGCCGAAGAAAACATCTTCATCGGTGAATGCCTCGCCGGAGAATATGTTTTTTCCCCGGACGCTCCCGTCACGCGCGCGGAATTTCTCACCATATGCATGAAGATTTCCGGCACAGAAGCACCGGAAAATATCCGCACGACCGGTTTTACCGACGATGCGGAGATCGCGGCGTGGGCAAAGCCCTATGTCTGCAAGGCACTGAAGCAGGGCGTGATCTCCGGATACGACCTTGACGGGACGGGCGCCGTTTTCGCCCCCGACCGCGGAATCAGCGTCACCGAAGCTGCCGTCATTCTTGACCGCAGCATTGAGCTGACCGACGCCGTTGCTGCTTGGTTTTCCGCAGACGAAAGCGTTCCTGCCTGGGCTTCGCAGTCTGCGGCAAACGTCTCCTCCTGCGGCCTGCTTCCCGTCGGCTGCAGCTTCGGGAGCGACGTCCTCACACGCGGTCAGGCCGCAGAAATGCTCTGCAGCGCAATGGAGCTTATCAGCAGCCGATAAAATATGGCGAAAGCGTGACCATCCGGTCACGCTTTCAGTTTCTCCGCCAAAGCTTCGTCCGCTTCGGCGGAAACAGTGGAATACTCCGTATAAATCACCATACCGGGCAGCGCTCCGGCCGGCTTTTTGACATATTTAACGCGCGTATAGTCAACGGCAACCTTCCCGCCGCCGGATGCCTGAGAGTGATACGCGGCAAGCGAAGCCGCCTCTGCCAGAGTCTGTGCATCCACCTCTGCGCCCGCGCATCGAATAATGACATGGCTGCCGTGGATCTTCTGCGTGTGCAGCCAGAGATCGCCCTTCGCCGCAAGCTTGGTTGTCAGCCGGTCGTTCCGGACGTTGCTGCGCCCGACAAGGATCTCCACTCCGGTTCCGGAGACATAGCGCAGCGGCGCGGACTCCTTCATGCGCTCCTTCTTTGCATTTTTCTGCGCATGGAGATACCCCGTTTCCGTCAGTTCACAGCGAATATCAGAGATATCGGACTCCGAAGACGCACGGTCGATCTCATCAAGGACGCTTGAGAGATACTCCGCCTCCCGGCGGTTTTCCTCGATCAGCCGTGTCAGATAGTGCTCCGCCGTCTTGGCCTTGGTGTATTCACGGTAGTAGGCAGCCGCATTCTGCTGCGGGCTTTTCAGTCTGTTGAGCGGGATGGTAACGGTCGGACAGTTGTCGGCGTAGAAATCCTCCACCGTCATACTCTCTGCGCCCGTTTTCGGTGCGCGGTAAAGATTGGCTGTGATCAGATCGCCCCAGCGGCGCTTCTGCTCGCGCTCACCGGTCTTTTTCAGTTCCTCGGTCTGCAGTGAAAGCTTCCTCACTGCGCGGTCGTGGGCGTTTTTGACAGTCTTACGCAATGCCGCAGTGCGCCGGTGCATCTCCTCGGCTTTGCTGCGGCTGGTATAAAAGCTGTCCAGCAGTGCCGAAAATCCGGGGTACGTCCGTCCCTCCATCGCTTCGCCGTACTGTGAGATGCACATAAAGCTGAAATCCTTCGGTTTGCCCTCGGAAAGCAGCATATACGGCGTAAATTCTCCCGCGCAGACGCTTTCCGCCAGCGCATCCATACAATCCGGCAGGCGGGAAAGATCGCCGCGGCAGCGATACACAAGTTCCCGGCAAATCATCGGAGACAGACCGGAAAAGCTGTCCAACAGCCATTTGTCTGCCGGCTTTTCCTCATCGCGCTCCGCCCAGAGCGCGGCACGCTCCGCCGAAGAAAGCGCAAAGAAATCCGGCTTGGTCTGCTGCAGCGGCAAACGATAAATCAGGCCGGGCAGAACCTGCCGCAGTGCGCTCATCTCACTGTCCACGCGGCGGAGGCAGTCGATAATGCGATCCTCGTCGTCTATGAGGATAATATTGGTTCCCCTGCCGATCATCTCGACCGCAAGCGTCTTTTTCACCGGCAGACCCATCTCGTCAAATGCGTCCAGCCGCAGCAGCAGAATGCGCTCCCGCTCAGGCTGCTCCAGCGACGCTACGCGCGCACCGCAGAGATGCTTGCGCAGCAGCATACAGAACATCGGCGGCTGCGCCGGGTTTTCATACTGTGCCTGCGTAACGTGGATTCTCGCGCATCCGACGCCGCCGCAGACGGCAAGGCGAAAATTCCCCTGTGCGCCGCGCATGGTCAGAAGTACGGTATCTCTTTCCGGCTGCTGCACTTTATCAATTTTTGCTCCGACGACCAGACTGCGCAGCTCCTGCGCCAGCGCGGTCATTGTGATACTGTCAAGTGGCATCGGTTTCGTTCTCCATAATTGCAGCAAACAGTTCGTTGATGCGGTCGTGCTTCCCGTTCAAATACAGCCATCCGAAGAGACATTCCAGCCCCGTTGCGGCATGATACTGCCCGATATCCGCGTTTTTCGGCACGGAATTGACGCGCGTATTGCGCCCGCGCTTATAAACCGCAGCTTCCTGCGCATCAAGCATCGGAAGAAGGATCTCCATTGCCTTCGCCTGCGCCGGTGCGCTGACGTAGCGCACCGTTGCAAAATGCAGATTTCGGTTGGTCTGCTCGCCGCGGCAGATAATATACGAGCGCACCAAAAGCTCATAAACACAGTCGCCGATGTGCGCAAGGCCCAGATTGGAAACCGCGCCGATCTCCTGCTGCGTCATACATATGTTCAGGTAATCCGTCATGAATCTTATTCGCTCCATGTTTCGGGAGCATCGTCCTCAAAGTCTGCAAAATTCATCTGATCGTCCGGTGTTTCCGTCGGCGCGGTGCCGTGAATGTTCTGCATCTCAAGCCACTGCTCGCGGGTCAGGAGGATCTGACGCGGCTTGCTGCCCTCAAACGGGCCGACAACGCCGATTTCTTCCATCTGATCCACAATGCGCGCAGCGCGGGAGTATCCGAGCTTCAACCGGCGCTGAAGCATGGAAACGCTGGCCTGCTTCGTCTCGAAGATGACATCCACCGCCTGCGGCAGCAGCTCGTCGTAATCATT
>JAZQNZ010000239.1:0-2089 GCA_045627665.1 Oscillospiraceae bacterium | reverse complement strand
AGATGGGGCTTTGCAGCGGCTACTGCCGCACGGAGGCCGACCCCGACGAATACCGCCGCAGCATTCAGGAGGCGGTGATGGTGCTGTCCGGCAAGTCAGGCGAACTGAAAAAAGAGCTGACCCGACAGATGGAGGCCGCGGCGGAAGAGCTGCGCTTTGAGGCTGCTGCCAGACTGCGCGACCGTCTGCGCGCCGTTGACAGCCTCGGAAACCGACAGAAAGTGATTGCGACGGCGTTCGCGGATACGGACGCGGTCGGCTTTTTCCGCGGTGCAAAGACGGGCTTCGCCGTGCTGCATTACAGCAAAGGGAACCTTGCGGGAAAAGATTTTGAACTGATGGATGAACCGCTGGAGGAGGACGGCGAGGCGATCTCCCGCCTGCTGCTGCAGTTTTATGCCGGGCGCGGACTTCTGCCGAAAACCATTCTCGTTCCGACGGAGCTTGAAGACCGCGGGGAAGTTGAACAACTGCTGAGCGAGAGCGCAGGTCATGCCGTGCATATCGAAGCGCCGAAACGCGGCGACAAAGCGGCGCTGACGGAAACGGCGTGCATCAACGCAAGGGAAGAAGTGCTGCGCGCCACGACGGCGGCACAGCGCCGCAGCAAAACGCTGGAGTGGCTGCAGAAAACGCTGGAGCTGCCGACGCTGCCGCGCCGCATTGAGGCGTTTGACATTTCCAATACCGGCAGCTTCGGCATCGTTGCTGCAATGACGGTCTTTTCCGACGGAAAGCCGCTCAAGCGCGACTACCGGAAATTTAAGATGAAGACTGTGGACGGGCAGGACGACTATGCCTCCATGTACGAGGCGATCTCCCGCCGCTTTGCCCGCTGCGTGGAGGGGGACGAAAAATTCGCCGAGGTACCGGATCTGCTGCTGATCGACGGCGGCGAGGTTCACACTGCGACGGCAGAACGCGCCCTTGCAGACCTCGGCTTGACGCTGCCGACGTTCGGCATGGTGAAGGACGATCATCACCGCACCCGGGCGCTTGTAACGGGGGAGGGGAAAGAGATCGGTATTGTCGGTAATCAGGCGGTTTTTTCGTTCATCGGAACCATTCAGGAGGAAACGCACCGCTTTGCGATCGAGTATCACCGCTCCCTGCGGACGGGGACGATCAATTCCGAACTGGACAAGATCCCGGGCGTCGGAGAAAAGCGCCGAAACGAACTGCTGAAGCATTTCAGGACAATCAAGGCTATCCGCGCGGCTGCGGAGGAGGAGCTGTCCGCCGTTGTACCGAAAAACACGGCGCGTGCCGTTTATGAATATTTCCATGATTCGGAGGATGCCACATGAGAGTGATCACCGGTAGCGCCAGAGGCCGGAAGCTGAAAGAGCCGGTCGGCAATGATGTCCGTCCGACGACCGATCAGGTCAAGGAGGCGATCTTCAATATCTGCCAGTTTGACGTAGAGGGCCGCCGCGTGCTCGACCTGTTCGGAGGAACGGGACAGTTGGGCATCGAGGCAAAAAGCCGCGGCGCCGCGTCGGTGGATATTATCGATGCTTCCCGCGAATCCGTCCGACTGATCCGCGAAAATGTTGCAATCACGGGGCTGGATATCCGCGTTTTGCAGGCGGATGCAATTTCCTATCTGCAGACCTGCGGCAGCTACGATCTGATTTTTATCGACCCGCCCTATGACAGCGGACTTGCCGAAAAAGCGCTTGAAACCATCAAAACCTTTGACATCCTGACAGAAGGTGGTATAATTATCTGCGAAACAAGAGCGGAAACCGTTCTGCAGGAGCTTCCACTGCCTTACAGCAAGCACCGTGAATACCGCTACGGCAAGGTAAAGCTCACCACATATACGAAGGAAACCGACCGCCATGACAACAGCGATTTATCCGGGCAGCTTTGACCCGATCACACTGGGACACCTGAATATTATCCGACGTGCTGCAAAGATCTTCGATCATGTGGTCGTGTGCGTGATGGTGAACAGCACCAAAACTCCCATGTTTTCGCTGGAAGAGCGCATGGAGCTGATCGAGCGCGTCGTTCAGCGGCTGCCGAATGTGTCGGTAGATACCTCGCAGATCCTTCTGGCGGAATATGCAAAGCGCTACGAGGG
>JAZQNZ010000238.1:0-5904 GCA_045627665.1 Oscillospiraceae bacterium | reverse complement strand
GCCTGAGTGCAGAAAACAAGAGGTTCATTGGTTCATGGATAAATCATCAAAGCTTACAGGTTTTCTGGAGCGGCTTTTCTGGCTGTTCCTTTTCATCAATCCCCTGCTGGATATATTCAACGGCTTTTTCATCAGCAACGTGCTGTCCGTCGGCATTCTGGACGTTGAGTTTGTTTCAACCCTCGGCGTCACGCCCTCCCTTGTCGTCCGAATGCTGTTTCTGGTCATCTTTGCCGTATATATTATCCTTGTGCGCGATAAATACTCCATCCTCACCGCACTTCCCATCGGCGCTGCATTCGTGCTGTCCGTTGCTTCGGAATACCTTCTGCTTCGCCGTTTCAATATTTTTGTCGATATTCAGTACATGGCGCGTTTTTGCTATAATATCGCGCTTCTTATGGTCTACACCCGCGTGTATTCCGTCCGCTGGGGACATGACGGCAAGGATCTGATCTCCTCGCTCGACGCTGTAATCACCTATACCGTCATCGTGATGAGTCTTGCGATCCTCATCCCCGCCATCCTCGGCGTCGGATACAGCACCTATGCCGATCGGCTCGGCTATCGCGGCAACCGCGGCTTTTTCTACGCCGGAAACGACGTTACCGCCGTGCTCGCCATGCTCCTGCCGCTCACCATTGCGCGCGTGATCCGCGGCAGAAATATGATTTCACGCGATGACGGAAAAAACGGTTTTCCTCTTCTGAGCGCCGTTGCAGCCGCACTCGGCGCGGACGCGATGCTTGTGATCGGCAGCAAAACGTCGTTCATCGCGTTCGCCTTCACGCTGGCTGCGCTGTTCATCTTTGTTGTGATCTATTCTATCCGCAAAAAGCAGCTCCGCCCGCTTCTCCGTTATGCCGCTGTGATCCTGATTATCTGCCTCGTTCTGCTGATCCTCACGTTTCTGGCCTATTTTGATGCGCAAAGAAAACTGCCTGCCGACGAGGTTGAGCCGTTCAACTTCTTCCGCATCATCCGTGAAAGCGAATTCCTCAAAATCATTGCGGAGTCCCTTGGCGCAACGGAGATCATTGCCGAGGAGGACGGCGCCGCAATGGTCATGCTCAGCGGCAGACAGATCAAGCTTGCAGAGCAGTTTGCCCAGTTCCGCAGCGGTGGTATCATCGTCTGGCTGTTCGGTCTCGGCCGCGGCAGTCAGGAGGTCATCGTCGAGATGGATCTCTTTGAAGTCCTTTTCTATTATGGCATCTTCGGTTTTGCCGCAATGCTCTGGCTCTATTTCAAGCTTGCGATCTCGTTCTTCAAAAACTTCTTTCAGAAATTTGATGTACGCGCTTTCGCAGCCTTCATCGCGCTGGGCATGATCGTCGGATACCTGACCATGGCAGGTCATGTTCTCTTCTCTGTCACAAGCGGTTTCTATTTGGCCTTTACCATTGCATACAGCCGCGTGTTTTTTGCGGAACGCCCCGAGGACATCCGCCTCTGGAAAAAATCATAATCAGCAATCAGCCAAAAAGCGGGAGACCGAAGCTTCGGTCTCCCGCTTTTTGATATAAGCGAAATATTTACTTCTTTGCGGGCATCTCCCAGCCGAAGTGGTCAGTGTGGAGCAGATGGTGAGACTTCTCGCCGAGCGGCTTTTCAAGGAAGCCCGCATACAGTGCAGCAACATCCGGATTCTCGTGAGAATAGCGAATTTCCGCTTTGCTGTCAAGTCCCCAGAGAACTTCACCGCGGCAGCCCGCGAGCTCTTCCCCGTCGTGAACCGGCTGTCCGCCGCCGCCGGCGCAGCCGCCGGGGCAGGCCATGACCTCCACGAAGTCAAACTCCGCCCTGCCGCTGCGGATCTCCTCCATCAGCCGGCGGGTATTGGCAAGACCGCTGACCACGGCAACTCTGACGTTTCCGGCGCCGGGAATATTGAATACGGCCTCCCGCCGTCCTTCCGTCCCGCGGACAGACTTGAAAGCGTCCGCATCCGGCTTGGTTCCGGTAATGAGGAAGTATGCGCTGCGCAGCGCCGCGTCCATAACGCCGCCGGTCGCACCGAAGACGACGGCAGCGCCGGTTCCGGTGCCGAGGGGAGAATCAAACGGCGTTTCCTCAAGCGTGGCAAGAGAGATGTGCTCACTGCGGAACAGACGGTTCATCTCGCGCGTGGTAAGAACAACATCCACATCCGGGTCACCGCAGGCATCCTTCATCGTCGGCAGAACGTTTTCGCTCTTTTTGGAAAGGCAGGGCATGATCGAAACAACGAACACCTTATGCGGATCTACGCCGATCTTCTGCGCGAAATAGCTCTTGGCTATTGCACCGAACATCTGCTGCGGGCTCTTAGCGGTGGAAAGATTTCCGGTATAGTCGGGATACTGGCTCTTGAGGAAGCGAACCCAGCCGGGGCAGCACGATGTAAACATCGGCCACTGATATTGATCCCGATGCGTAAACCGTTCGATAAACTCGCTTCCCTCTTCCATGATGGTAAGGTCGGCGGTGAAGTTGGTGTCGAAAACATAGTCAAAGCCAATGCGCTTCAGTGCAGTAACCATACGCCGGGCGCTTGCCTGCTCACGCGTCAGGCCCATGTTTTCGCCCCACGCAGACCTGACAGCGGGCGCGACCTGAACGATGGTCGTGATCTCCGGGTCGCAGATCGCGTCAATCACTCTGCCGGTGTCGTCGCGCTCACGCAACGCACCGACGGGGCAGTGCGTAATGCACTGACCGCAGTATGTGCACTCCGTCATCTCCAGCTTCCGGTTGCCGGAAACGCCGATGTTCGTGCGGCTGCCGGTGTTGACAACGTCCCAGATGCTGACGCTCTGGATCTTGTCGCAGACCTGAACGCAGCGCATACACTTGATGCACTTGCCCTCATCACGGATCAGAGGAAGATTCAGATCCCAGCGGAAGGGACGAACATCCTTCGGATAAGCATCCATGAAGATGTTAAGATCGTTCGCAATTTTCTGCAGCATGCAGTTCCCGCTTCTGACGCACGCAGGACAGTTGCAGTCATGCTGAGAAAGAATGAGCTGGATCGTCACGCGGCGGGAGCGGATCACCTTGGGGCTGTTGGTATAAACCACCATTCCCTCCTCCACGTAGTTGTTGCAGCTCGTCACAAGGCGGTCACAGCCTTCGACCTCCACAACGCAGATGCGGCAGGCGGCGATTTCATTCAGTTCCTTAAAATAGCAAAGATGCGGAATATCAATGTGAACCGTTTTGGCGGCGTCAAGAATCGTTGTTCCCTCCGGAACAGTAACGGTCTGCCGGTCAATAGTCAGTGTTACCATCTTTCTCTGCGCCCCCCTCTGAAGTTTCCGTAGCCGAAGTGATCGCACCGCAGGCAGCGCGAGGACTCCTGCTCAACGCCCTGTGCGGACATACCGCATTCGATGCACTCGAAATCGTGGCAGCGGTCGGCCGGCAGGCGTTCCACAGCGTTGATGCGGCCGTGCGGCAGCTTGTTGCTGAGACTCGGATGCGGAATTTCAACATCCGAAGTGATCACATGATGATAGCCGAGATAATCGTCAATATTCGCAGCCGCGACCTTGCCGGCAGCAATCGCACGGATCACGGTCGCAGGGCCGGTGACGCAGTCGCCTCCGGCAAAAACGCCGTCCGTATCCTTCATCTGTCCGCTGGGCAGCGCCTTGATGGTACCGCGGGAGACATTGACCGCATCGGCGTTGATACCGTATGTCTCGATCCCCTGACCGACCGCAACGATAATGATGTCTGCAGGGATGCGCAGCTCCGGCGTATCGCGCTTGGCGTGGGGCTTGGGTCTGCCGTCGGCCCCGACCTCGCCGATGATCTGCGGGACGGTCCAGAGCGCGGTGCAGTGGCCGTTCCCGTCCGCCTCAATGCGCTGCGGGGACTGCAGGCACATGATCTGTGCGCCCTCTGCCTCCGCGCCGTCAACCTCTTCCGCAAGCGCAGTCATATCCGCGCGGCGGCGGCGATATACGCAGGAAACCTTATCCGCGCCGAGACGGATGGAGGATCTGACGCAGTCCATAGCAACGTTTCCGCCGCCGATCACGACGACCTGCTTCCCGGTGAAATCGGGCATTTCTCCGTCGCCGATGCCGCCGAGCAGCTTCACTGCGGAAATGACGCCGTCGCTGTTTTCGCCTTCAATGCCGACCTTCTTGTCGGTATGTGCGCCGATGGAAATATACATGGCGTCGTACTGCTTCTGCAGTTCGTCATAGCCGATATCCACACCGACATCCACGCCGGTTTTGACCTGGATCCCGACGGAAAGGATGTATGCGATCTCGCTGTCGAGCACTTCGCGCGGGAGACGATATGCGGGAATGCCGTAGCGCAGCATTCCGCCAAGCTGCTTCCGCTTCTCGAAAACGGTCACACTGTGTCCCATAATGGACAGATAGTAAGCCGCAGAAAGACCGCCGGGGCCGCCGCCGATCACAGCGACGCGCCTGCCGGTTGCCTCGGCAAGGGCCGGGGGTGCAGAGGGCGCGGCATTGTCCACGGCATAACGCTTCAAAGCGCGGATATTGATGGCGCTGTCAACCATATTTCTCCGGCATCTCGCCTCGCACGGATGCTCGCAGATATAACCGCAGGCAGACGGGAATGGATTATCCTTGCGGATCAGGCGCACAGCCTCCTCGCAGCGTCCCTCGTGGACGAGGGCAATGTAGCCCGGAATATCCACGCCGGCGGGGCAAAGCGCAACGCAGGGTACGGGATGCTCGTGGCTGCCGAGGCAGTTTCCTGTCTGAACGTGGGAAAGATAGTCATCACGGAAGCCGCGCACACCGTTCAGCACGATACGTGCCGCTTCAATACCGATGGCACAGTCCGCGCTCTGAACGATGGTATACGCCGTCGTTTCGATCAGATCAATGGTGGAAACATCCGCTTCACCGTCAAGTACCTGACGGATCAGCGTGCAGAGCTGGCTCAGACCGACACGGCAGGGTACGCACTTGCCGCAGGTCTGTGCAAGGCACAGCGTCAGGAAGCTGAGCGCCATGTCCACGGGGCAGAGTCCCGGAGGACTTGCCGCAATTCGACGCTCGATGTCGCGGTAGATCCCGTCGACGACCTTCTGCGCCTGACTGGGGGTATTAATGTCTATTCGGCTCATCTTATCACCAGCAATTCTATCAGAATTTTGAAGTCATATTGTCTGAGAATCTATTTGACTTCGATTATTGCATTTTGCGCAGAAGAGCTTCCCTGCTGTTCTGCGCAAAATAAAATACACATATTATATCAGACTGCCGATCCATGAGGACAGCGGAACGTATGCGATCGGAAGGAAGATCGCCGGAAGCATATTGGCGACCTTGATGCGCTTTTCGCTCAGCTCCAGCATATTGAACCCCATGCCGATCAGGATCGCGCCGCCGACGGCGCTCATCTCATTGACGATCGCCTGACTGAGGTAGGGCGCGACCAGACCGCCGAGCAGTGTCAGTGCCCCCTGAAAAACCAGAATAAACACTGCAGAAAATGAAACCCCGATCCCCATTGCCGCGCCGAACATCATAGCAGAAACAAAATCCAGCGCACTCTTTGCAAAAATAATGCTGTAATTATGATTGACGCCCGCCTCCAGAGAACCCATAATCGTCATGGAGCCGACGCAGAAAAGAATGCAGGCGCTGACAAACCCCTCTGTAAAGCGGTTGCCCTCAAATCTGCCGCGCAGGACTTTTTTCTTTAGAAAATCACCGGCGGTGTTGATACGGTCGTCCAGACGCAGCAGTTCACCCAGCAGCGTCCCGAACGCCATACAGACGATCACGCACAGAAGATCCTTCGTCGCAACTGCGCTGCTGATGCCGATGACAAAAGTCACGAGTGCCAGCGCGGTGATAATCGACTGTATATAATTTTCCTTGATCTTGTTTCTGAAAAGGATGCCGATAGCGCTGCCGATCA
>JAZQNZ010000237.1:0-3879 GCA_045627665.1 Oscillospiraceae bacterium | reverse complement strand
ACGGAAAACAGATCGGGCAGGTAGAAAACGACAACTGGATCGAGAGCATTTTCTGCACTGCCGACGGACGGATCGGCGCCGGTTATTACGGCAATGAGGGCTACTGCCTCGGCTTTGTCGATCTGCAGTCCGGAGGGTTTGCGGATGAGATCTCCTGCAACGGAATTGATATGTACGGCATAATCGTCGGCAACGGGGAATATGACCTGTACTACAATAACGGCACCAACTTCTTCGGCTTTGATTTTGAGACGGGGGAGAGCACAAAGGTGCTGAACTGGATCAACTGCGACGTTGACACGGATAATGTCGATACATACAATATGGTCGTGCTGGATGACGGCAGGATTATGATGGTCGAAAATGACTGGGATGACGACTACGACGAAGTTCAAAGCTCCCTTGTTGTGATGAGCAAAAAGCCGTATTCCTCTCTGCCGCAGCGCAAAACCCTGACCTATGCCTGCCAGTATATGGATTATCAGATTCGCAGCCTGATTATTGATTTCAATAAGAAGAATCCCGATTACCATATCGAGGTCATCGACTATTCCGAGTACAATACGAGCGAGGATTACAGCGCGGGTCTGACCAAGATGACTACCGAGATCATGGCGGGCAAGCTGCCTGACATTCTTGATCTCTCTGGAATGCCCTATGATGAGCTTGCCGCAAAGGGACTGCTGGTGGATCTGTATCCGCTGATCGACAGCGATCCCGAGCTGAGCCGCGATATGTTCTTTGACAGCGTTTTTTCTGCCGCCGAGTATGACGGAAAGCTCTTCCGACCGCTCTCTTCGTTCTCGGTGCAGACGGCGATCGGCGCCAGCAGCGTTGTCGGAGACGAGCCGGGCTGGACGTTTGAAGAATTCAACGCCGCCCTTGCCTCCATGCCGGAGGGCTGCGAGCCGTTTGACAGGGGCTTTACCCGCGATGAGGCACTGTACCAGAGCCTCTGCTTTGAGCTGAATAATCTGGTCGACTGGAAGACCGGCGAGTGCCGATTCAATACGCCCGAATTTACCGACATTCTCAACTTTGCCGCGCAGTTCCCCGAAACCTTCGACTGGGAGAATGCGGAGTGGACGATGGAGGACGAGACCGATTCCCGCATCTCTTCCGGCCGTCAGATGCTGCTGCTGACGAACCTCTACGATTTTGAGAGCGTGCAGATGTATGAAGCAATGTTCGGCGGTAACATCACCTATATCGGCTTCCCGACCTCGAACGGTGTCGGTAACGCCCTGAATATTGATCCGAGCCTCAATGCCGGCGCGGGCAACTGCGCCATCACCAGCAAGTGCTCCGATGTTGACGCCGCATGGCAGTTCCTGCGAACGATGCTGACGGAAAAATATCAGGAGAATAACACCTGGAATTTCCCGACGAACCGCGATGCGTTCGACAAGCGCCTGGAGCGTGCGATGACGCCGATCTGGAAAACCGATGCGCAAGGCAACTACATTCTCGATGAAAACGGCGACCGCATTGAAGAGTCGCAGGGCTCCTGGGGCTGGGGAAATACGACGGTTGAAATCAAAGCGATCACGCAGGAAGAAGCGGACGAGGTTCTGGATCTTATCAACTCCACAACCAGAGTGACGAATTACAATTCGGAGATCCTTGAAGTTGTCAATACGGAAGCAGCCGCATTTTTCGCCGGACAGAAGTCTGCGGACGAGGTTGCGCGTCTGATTCAGAGCAAGGTCAATATTCTTGTGAACGAAAAGAGATAATCATTGAAACAAATATTTGCTCCGGGCCGCCATTTCGGTCCGGAGCGAATGATGTGATTTCGGAATGAACGCCATGAAGCATTGCAGAAGCGAATTTCAGGTCAGAATCAAAGATTTTTTACGTAGCTTGTGCTTTTTAAGTCCAAGCTTACTCGGCGTCTGCCTGTTTTTCATTGTGCCGTTCGGCGTGGTAGTTTACTATGCGTTTACGGACGGCTACGACAGCGGCGTGTTTACCGGTCTTGAAAATTTCAAATCCCTGCTCGGAAACAATATTTTCCGGCTTGCCGCGAAAAACACTGCGACCTTTTCTGCCGTTGCCGTGCCGCTCGCCGTGATCCTTGCCATCGTGCTTGCGCTGATGCTGGAATCGCGCATCCCGCTGAAAAGCCAATTCCGCTCTTTTTTCCTCAGCCCGATGATGGT
Source organism: Oscillospiraceae bacterium (assembly GCA_045627665.1). GTDB lineage: Bacteria > Bacillota > Clostridia > Oscillospirales > Oscillospiraceae > SVKR01. The sequence continues at coordinate 1,717 of JAZQNZ010000237.1, read as the reverse complement.
TCCGGTGGCATCCATCGTCCTCATCTGGCAGGTGCTGTTCAACAATAACGGCACGATCAACGAGATCCTGATCTTCTTCGGCGGGCAGCGAATTGACTGGCTCAATTCCGACTATTGCCAGATCGTTGTGATTTTGCTGTTCCTTTGGAAAAACCTCGGCTACAATATGATCCTGTTTATGGCGGGCCTTGCCAATATCCCGCGCGAGCTGCTTGAGGTCGCGGACGTGGAGGGCGCGTCTCCCGCATATAAGTTTTTTGCGTTCAAGCTGCGCTACCTGTCGCCGACGGTACTGTACGTTACCATCCTTTCGCTGATCAACTCCTTCAAGATCTTCCGCGAGGTCTATCTGCTTGCGGGCGCTTACCCTTATGACGGACTTTACACGCTCCAGCACTTTATGAGTAATATGTTCAGCTCCATGAACTATACGAAGCTTTCAGCCGCGGCGGTGCTGATGGCGATTGTCATGGTCGTGATTATTGCACTGCTGTTTGCACTGGAAAACTGGTTCGGAAAGGATGTGGAGGGATGAAGAAAAAGCATTATTTCGGCCGCGGCGCCATGTTTATCCTCTGCGCGGTTTTTGCGATCCTTTTCCTGCTTCCGACTGTGTTGACTATCACCAATTCCTTCATGTCCGAGTCGGAGATCAACTCCAACTACGGCATGATCTTTTCCACAACGAGCGGAGGCTACGTTTCCAAAACAGTCAACTTGAAGTTTATCCCTGATAAAGTCAGCTTTTCCCAGTACATCACCGGACTGATCCGCTCGCCGGATTACCTTGTCAAATTCTGGAACAGTGTGTTTCTCGTGCTGCCGGTGGTCGTGTTTCAGGTCGCCATTGCCGCCGTTGCGGCATACAGCTTTACGCGATGGCGCGGGAAGATCCGCAGTCTCATATTTTTCTTTTATGTGATTTTGATGCTGATGCCCTATCAGGTGACGCTTGTGCCGTACTATCTGGTCAGTGACTGGCTCGGCATTCTGAATACCCGCTGGGCGATCATTCTGCCCGGCGCATTTGCGCCGTTTTCGGTGTTTCTGCTGACAAAATTCATGCGGCGTGTCCCGTATGCCCTGATCGAAGCCGCGAAGATCGACGGGGCGGGGGAATGGCAGATCTTTACGCGCATCTGTCTGCCGCAGTGCCGCTCGGCGCTGTTTTCCATTGCAATCCTTGTGTTTATCGACTACTGGAACATGGTGGAGCAGCCGCTTGTATTGCTCAACGATGCGAATATGCAGCCGCTGAGCGTGTTCCTATCCAATATCAATGCCGGCGAGATCGGTCTCGCCTTTGCGATGGCAACAGTTTATATGTTCCCGTCGCTGCTGATATTCCTGCGCGGCGAGGAATATCTGGTGGAAGGCATCGCACATTCGGGCAGTATAAAGGGGTAATTGATGATGGAAGAAAAAGTGAAAAAAAGAGGCTGGATCAAAAACGCAGCGATCATTTTCCTGAGCGTGATGCTTGTGCTGACCTTTTTCTCCAACACGATCATGAATCGCTCGCTTCCCGAAGCCGCGACGCAGTGCATCACCTCGGGCACGATCGAGACGAAGGTACGCGGCACCGGCACCGTGACCGCGAAGGAGAATTACGACGTCATCATCGACCAGACGCGCAAGGTGCTGTCCGTTCCCGTCAGAGTCGGGCATGAGGTCAGCGTCGGCGACGTTCTGTTTACGCTGGAGCCGGGCGACAGTC
>JAZQNZ010000236.1:0-2008 GCA_045627665.1 Oscillospiraceae bacterium | reverse complement strand
AATCCCCTGCGGAGCAATTTTTTGCTGCAATTCATGCAACAATCTTCCGCGCAGCGGAAAATTGTCTGTGAAAACGGGCTTTCCATGCTTGTTGCGCAGGCGGCGCGCAGCGCGGAGCTTTTTACCGGTCAGACAGTATCCGATCAGCAGATCGAAGAAACATTATGTAAACTTTCAAAGGACGCGGAGAGCGTTGTTCTCATCGGGATGCCCGGCTGCGGAAAAACAACGGTCGGTCGGATTCTGGCGCAGCGGCTCGGCAGACCGTTTGCCGATCTGGACGAGGAGATCACCGCGCAGACGGGAAGAACGCCCGAAATGTGGCTCCGCATCGAAGGTGAAGCCGCGTTCCGCGCAGCGGAGACCGCCGTTTTACGCACGCTTGGAAAGCGAAGCGGGATCGTCCTTGCCTGCGGCGGCGGTGTGGTCACGCAGGCGGAAAACGAAAACCTCCTGCGCCAAAACGGTCGCGTCGTCTGGTTGCAGAGAGAATTATGTAAACTCGAAACCCGCGGGCGTCCGCTGAGTGAAAACGGCAGAATTGCTTCGCTTTCCGCGCAGCGCGCACCGCTGTATGCCCGCTATTCCGACTTCGTCGTCAGCAATGACGGCACTCCGGCGGAAACGGCGGAAAAAATCATGGAGGCTCTGAAATGAAGCTGCTGATCTTAAACGGCCCGAATCTGAATATGCTCGGCATCCGCGAGCCGGAGATCTACGGGCGGGAGGATTATGCCGCGCTGGAACGATTCTGCTGTGCGGTCTGCGCGGAAAACGGTGTTGAGTGCGTCATTGAGCAGAGCAATTATGAGGGCGCGCTGGTGGACAAGATCCAGTGGGCGCTCGGCAACTGCGACGGCATCGTCATCAATCCCGCCGCCTATACTCACACAAGCATCGCCATCCTTGACGCGCTTAAGGCGGTCGCACTGCCTGCGGTGGAGGTGCATCTGAGCGACGTCAATGCGCGGGAGGAATTTCGCAAAGTTTCCTATGCAGGCATGGCGTGCGAAAAGACCTTCTCCGGCTTCGGGTTCGACGGCTACCGCATGGCGATCGAATACCTGGCGCAGCGTCTTGCCTGACGCAAACCCCGTCTCATGCAGTCTCCGACGTGCCTTCGGCGCTATTAATCGCTTTGAAAGCGTTTATGGGAGAATAGTATGAATATTATGAAACACCCCGGACCGAAACGGTCCGGGGTGTAATATTATGTAAACTTATTTTGCCTGCTTGATGGAGAGATTGATGCGGCCCTTCTGCGTGTCCGCGTCGATGACCATGACCTTGACCACATCGCCGACGGAGAGCACCTCCGAGGGGTGTTTGATATATCGGTCGCAGATCTGGGAGATGTGGACCAGACCGTCGCGGTGGACGCCGATATCGACGAATGCGCCGAAGTCGATGACATTGCGGACGGTGCCGGTGAGGAGCATACCGGGCTTGAGATCCTTGATCTCCATGATGTCCGCGCCGCGCATAATGGGGGGCGGCAGCTCGTCGCGCGGGTCGCGGCCGGGTTTTAAGAGCTCGCTGACGATGTCGTTCAACGTCGGAACGCCGATACCGCACTGCTCTGCCAGCGCAGGCGCACCGAGCGATTTCACTTTGTCGGCAAGGCCGGTCAGGGCTCCGGCGGCAACGTCCGCAAGGGTGAAGCCGCAGGCATTCAGAAGCGTCTCCGCGGCGGCGTAGCTTTCCGGGTGGACGCCGGTGCGGTCGAGGATGTTTTTGCTCTCCGGCACGCGGAGGAAGCCGGCGCACTGCTCAAACCCCTTCCGGCCGAGCTTTGGCACCTTCAGAAGCTCCTTGCGGCTGTGGAACGCACCGTTTTCCTCGCGGTAGGCAACAACATTCTTCGCGGTCGTTTTCGTAAGGCCGGAGATGTAGCCCAGAAGGGCGGGGGACGCGGTGTTCAAATCGGCGCCCACAGCGTTGACGCAGTCCTCCACCACGCCCTCCAGCGTTTCGCTCAGACGTGCCTGGGGCATATCGTGCTGATACT
>JAZQNZ010000235.1:0-10174 GCA_045627665.1 Oscillospiraceae bacterium | reverse complement strand
CTTGACCGCAACCTTGAAAACGGCATGGCGATCTCCATCGGTCGTCTCAGAGAGGACACCCAGTTCGATTACAAGTTTGTCTGCCTCAGCCATAACACCCTGCGCGGCGCTGCCGGCGGCGGTGTTGAGCTTGCAGAGCTTCTCTGTGCGAAGGGCTACATTGACCACAAATAATAATAGTATCTGATACAAATGCTGCCGTACCGAAGATAATCGGTACGGCAGTTTTATATGCATAATCATTTTCGGAGGTGTTTCAAAACTTGAAAGAACCGATTTTTCAAGGCTCATGCACAGCCATCATTACCCCGTTCACAGAAGACGGAATCGACTTTACGCTGCTGAAAACACAGCTCGACTATCAGGCAATCGGGAAAACGAAAGCAATCGTTGTCGCCGGAACGACCGGAGAAAATGCCGTGCTCGAAAATGACGAATATCATGCACTTGTCGAAAATGCAGTCTCCGCAGCGGACAAGAGGATGAAAGTCATCGTCGGGATCGGCGGCAACTGCACGGTGCACTGCCTGAAAAAAGCAAAATTTGCCGAACGAAGCGGCGCCGATGCCGTCTTAATGACCACACCATACTACAACAAAACGACGCAGGCGGGACTATTGCGGCACTTTCTGACGGTTGCAGATGGCATCGGGATACCGGTCATTCTATATAATGTACCCAGCCGCACCGCGATCGGCATCCATGCCGAAACTTACAAATCGCTCTCTGCACATCCGAACATCAACGGGGTCAAGGAAGCCAGCGGTGATTTTTCACTCATCGCGCGGATCGCCGCCGAATGTGCCGAGGATCTGAATATCTGGAGCGGAAACGACGATCAGACGATCCCCATGATGGCGCTTGGCGCAAAGGGCGTCATTTCCGTCGCTTCAAATCTCGTCCCGCTGATCGTAAGCCGGATTTGTGACAACTGCCTTTGCGGGGACTATGCCGCCGCGCGGCGGATCTATCGTAGCTACGCCGAGCTGTTCCGCCTGCTGTTTTGCGAAACAAACCCGATCCCGATCAAAGCAGCCATGTCACGCTGCGGGCTGGACAGCGGACTGCTGAGGCTCCCGCTCGTCGATATTTCATACGAAAATCGTGTGAAACTTGAAAATGCGATGAAAAATGTTGACCTCATCACATAAATCATGTATACAAGCAGCCCAAGCGGCATAAGCTTCATTGGGTGATGAAAATATGAAAAAACAACGAAAGCCGATTCTTGCATATATCATATCCATTGCAATAGCACTGGCGGTCGGCGGAGTGTCCGCATGGGTAAACGCAGGAAAAATGGAAAATACCGCACTGATCCAGCCACCGCTTTCCCCGCCGAGCTGGCTGTTCCCCGTCGTTTGGGGAATCCTGTTTACGCTCATGGGCATTTCTGCTGCACGCGTATTTCTCAGCGGCTGCAACGGGCGCTCGGACGCGCTGTTCATATACGGCACGCAGCTTGTAGTAAACTTTTTGTGGACCGTCTTTTATTTCAGCTTTTGCGCCCTGCTGCTTTCCTTTTTCTGGCTGATTTTTCTGATATTGCTGGTCGTTCTGATGATCGTGCGCTTCGAGCGGTGTGAAAAAGGAACCGGAAAGCTCCAGATCCCATACCTGCTCTGGCTTGGCTTTGCGGCGTATCTCAATTTTGCAACATGGTTTCTGAACAGATAAACTGACTAAAAAAGCAGGTTCCTTTCGGAAGCAGCTTTTTGCAATTACTATGAAATGGCTTACTCTTCGTCTCTGCGAAGCTTGAACTGTCCAACAAGAGATTTCAGAGCCTGAGCCTGAGAAGACATCTCCGCGCTGGAAGCGGCGCTTTCTTCGGAGGAAGCGGAGTTGTTCTGGACAACGGACGAGATCTCGTCCACGCCCTGCGTGATGCGGTTGATGGTTTCGGACTGCTCCTGCGCAGCAACTGCAATTTCGTTGACCATTTCTGCCGTCTGAGTGGAGTTCTGGGAAACGCGCTCCAGCGTTTCTGCCGTGGAATTTGCGATACCGCGGCCGCGGCTGACGGAGTCGATCGCAGCGCTGATCAGTGCAGAGGTATTCTGAGAAGCATCGGCAGACTTTCCGGCGAGGTTGCGGACCTCGTCTGCAACGACTGCGAAGCCCTTACCGGCGTCGCCTGCACGGGCTGCTTCAACAGCGGCATTCAGTGCAAGAATATTGGTCTGGAATGCAATGTCCTCAATGGTCTTGATGATGGCGCCGATCTGACGGGAATTCTCGCCGATCTCATCCATAGCCGCGAGCATCTCGTTCATCTGCTGGCTGCACTCAACCATGAGGCTTGTGGTCTCATCCACCTTGTTGCTTGCATTCTCAGCATGGTTCGCTGTCTGACGAATGCGCTCGGAGATGTCGCTGATTTCAGTTGCAAGCTGATCGATAGACGATGCCTGCGTCACGGCGCCGCTGCTGAGCATCTGTGCGCCGGCTGCGACCTGATCGCTTCCGATCGCAACCTGATCTGCAGTCGTGCTGATCTGGCACATCGTCTGGCTCAGACGGGAAGAAAGCTTGCCAATGGCTTCCTTCAGCTCCGCATAGTCACCATTGTAAAGAGAGGGATCGCTGGAAGAACAGGTAAAGTCACCGGAAGAAATATTGTTCAGGTTGGTGGACAGATCACCGATCATCTTGGAAAATTGTCCGGTGATCGTCTTGGTTGCATCTGACAAACGACCAATCTCGTTGCGCTGCTTATATTCAGGAATATCGGAAGACAGGTCGCCGCCTGCAAGACCCTCAAGACGAGCAGTGCACTTCGCAATGGGATCGCAGATGCGGAAAGCAATGCGGCGCATAATCAGCAGCGCGCAGATCATTGCGATGATCAGGAGACCGGCAGTAAAGATGATGCCTTGATAGGTGCTGGAAAGGAAATCTCTGAGCGGCGCGGTGATTGCAAGGCTCCAGCCGTTGGTATTTGAAACGGGTGAATACGCGATAAGATACATTTCTGTACCGTTGCGATATGTAGCAAAACCGGTGCGGCCTTCCGTCATTGCCTTCTCGATTTCGGCAAGCTTCACATAGGAAGAATCCGTATGGGAGAGTTCAATGTGGTTCACCTGATCGGTGACGTTCTGCATATCTTTGTCGGCGATGATATTGCCGGTCTTGTCGATCATGTAGGCGTAGCTGTTGGAGGAAATGCTGATGGAAGAAACGATGTCGTTCAGGAAGGTCTCCTTCGGGACGAAGTAAACAACGCCGGTAATCTGAGAACCATAAACACCGTCTTTCCAGATCGGCGCAGAAACAATGATGGTGGTAGCGCCCGTGACCTTACTGGTCAGCGGCTCGGAAACCCAGGTCTGTCCCTGCATACCATGGATAAAGTATTCGCGCGTGGAATAATCATTCCCGTCAAAAATACTCTTACCGGCTGTGTCGAGGACGTTGCCGCGCTGATACCCGTGGGATTCTGCAGAAGAATCAATGAACGGCTTCAGCGCTTCCGTGGGGATCGTCGGGTCAGAGAGATTGGGGAAATAACCGACGCCCTCAACAACGCCGATATGCGTCGTCAGCGTGCTGCTGACATTCTCAGCAGCGATCTGGGAAAGCGGCGCAACCGTCTGTTCGAGTGTACCCAAAGCACTGGTATAGAGGAGGCTGACAGCAAGGATGCCGAGTGCAAGCATCGGGATCGCAACCAGCAAGCACACCCTGTTGATCATTTCTCTTCTGATAGACTTGCCTTTTCGGACAGTCTTTTCCTTTTTACTCGGTTTTTCGGTCTTCATTTTCTTGCTCATACGTCATATTCCTTTCTCTCTGTAAGCTTGAATAACGTCATCAAGCGTTTCCCTCGCATACGTTTAACCGAACCGACACGAGCCGCTTTCGCCGTTATTCCATTCAAAAGTAATAACGCATTATATATGCTGTTAGTATCATATCAACAAAAAACGCTTTCGTCAAGAATTTACCAAAGAAATATGACAAAATTTTTAAAAAAATTGTAAAGTTTTCATAATGCAACCCCTATCCAAAAATGAATATGCCCGTTTCGGATAAACATTGAATTTGTTGACAGAAAGAAATCAATCCCAAAGGCATAAAAAATTGAGTGTTGATAACATCAAGTCCGTTATCAACACTCGATATGGCACCGGGAGAAGGATTCGAACCCTCACAGACGGAGTCAGAGTCCGGCGTGCTACCTTTACACAATCCCGGTAAGCAAAAAGTATTATACACGATTTCAGTGGTTTGTCAATAGATATTTTAGGAATTTTTTCAAAAAATATTACGCGGGCATCGTCCCGCCCGCGTAATAATCCGATCAGCTGTTTCGATTACTTTTTCAGGATTTTCTGGAGCCAGTCTTTTCCGTCGACGAAGCGCGAAACAATGTAGCCTGCAACATAGTCGCCCGCTGCGTTGACCATCGTTGCGGGGGGATCGACAAGGTCGCCGATGGCAAGCGCGATGGGAAACGCAACGGCAAGATGCTCCGGGAAAAACAGCGTGCAAAGCACAAGCTCTCCGGTGCCGCCGCCGCCGGGAATACCGGACATGGCAACGGAGGAAAACACGGCTACAACGATTGCGAGGATCGCTTTGCCCGTACCGAAATCCATACCGAACATACCGAACAGGAATGCGACCTTGATGATCGCGCTCATCGCGCTGCCGTCCATGTGCATCGTTGCACCGATCGGGAGAACAATGTCGGTCACATCTTTTGAAATGCCGCTCTCCTCTGCCGCCTGCATATTTGTCGGAATCGTCGCAACCGAGGAGCAGGTTCCGAAGGAGACCGCAGCCGGCTTGAAAAGGTGCCGGAACATCATCTTTGCGCCGCCCTTGCCGCCGCCGAAGCGGGCATAGATCGGGAAAAACACGAACATATACGCAAAGCAGACGATGTAATATACAATGATTGTTCTGGAGTAGCTGCCGATAAAGTCCTTGCCGTGAACGGCAACAAGAGAAGCGAAGAAGCCGAAAAAGCCGATTGGTGCATAGTAGGAAATGATCTTGATGGCCTTCATGATGCAGTTCGTGAGATCCGCCAGCAGCTTCGCGGTCATGGTCTCCTGCCCGCCTGCAAGCTGAATGCCGAAACCGCAGATTACGGCAAAGACGATCAGCGGCAGAATTGCTTTGCGGCTGAGAAGCTCCACAAAGTCCGGCTTGGTAAAGAAGTTTACGATCATATCGGCGGCGCCGAGCGTGGCACTCGTCCCCTCTTCATATTCAGGCGTCACCGTCACGATCGGCAGAAAACGTACGATCAGATACATGATTACCGCAGCGATCGTTGCAGTGCAGAGGAACGTAATGATCGTTGTGCCGAGGACTTTCCCTGCGCGCTTCATGCTGATCGTGTTTGCGACGGCGGAAGTAATCGAGCAAAACACCATCGGCACGACGAAGCAGAACATCAGGTTGATAAAGATCGTCCCGAGCGGCTCCAGCGCTGTTGCGCCGGGCCAGACAACGCCGACAATGCAGCCGGCAACGATTGAAACCAGCATGGCAAGAATAAACCAGTAGTTTTTCAGAAACTGCTTCATAATCAGAACCTCCCAAGCAATAATTCGATATTTTCATCCGTGACCTCACCGACCGCCGCGATATTCGTCGGCCCGGTAAGCCACAGATCCGTTACTTTTCCGTGATTCGCATCAATGTCAACCGAGAGCATCCCGCCGTGCATCTTCGCAGTCAGGTGCGTTCCGCACTCACCCGTAAGAAACAGCGCCAGTGCCGTGCTGCCGGTCCCGGTGCCGCAGGCATAAGTAAAATCCTCCACGCCGCGCTCATACGTTTTGAGCAGAAAACTGTTTTCACCGATGATGTCATAGAAATTGACGTTTGCGCCGCGGGGAAACATCGGATGAAACCGAAGCGCCCTGCCGAGCTTTTTCAGTTCCGATTCATCGGCATTGGCAAGTCCCTTCATTTCGAGCACAACGTGCGGAATGCCGGGGTCTCCCAGCTCGATATAGGCGCAGGAATACGGTTTCCCGTCAACTTCAACCGTTTCGTACAGCTTCACAACGCTCGGGTCGTTCAGCCGGACTCGGTAGCTGCTGTTGCTGAGACGAAAACCGCTGACACGCCCCGCCGTCGTTTCGACAAACTGAACGCTGCCCGCCAGACCGTTTTCATAGCCGAAGCGGCAGATGCACCGCGCGCCGTTTCCGCACATCTCCCCGAGACTGCCGTCGGAATTATAAAAGAGCATCCCGAAGTCCCCGCCGCTGACCGGAGGGACAACGATCATCAATCCGTCGCCGCCGATCGAAAGCCTGCGCGCGCAGAGAATTTTGGCGAGCTCGGAATATGCGGCGTTCGGAATACTGCCGTCAAGATTGTTCAGAATGATAAAATCATTTCCGGCACCATTCATTTTCCAGAATTTCATGTAGCGCCTCCATAGGATTCTGCAGAAAGTATATCACTCACGATTTGCATTTAATATCGCAAAATGTGTTAAATATCATGCAATTCGTGCTGCGTGTCTGGTAAAAGTAAACCCGCACAGCGTCTGCTGCGCGGGTTTACAAGAAAAGGCCTGATTATAATTGTTTTTCGATCACGTCCACGAGCTCGTCCAGCCACGGAGTCTCAACCTCGGAAATCTTACCTGCGTCGCAAGCGGCGGCAAACGCGGGATCGATCGGAATGCGGGCGATCGTCTGAATGCCGTGCTTTTCCGCAATCTCCTCAATATGGCTCTCACCGAAAATACTGTGGCGCTTGCCGCAGTCCGGGCATTCATAGTAAGACATATTCTCCACGATGCCGAGAACGGGAATGTTCATCATTTTTGCCATATTGACCGCCTTCTGAACGATCATGCCGACCAGCTCCTGCGGAGAGCTGACGATGATAATGCCCTTGACAGGCAGCGACTGAAAAACCGTCAGCGGAACGTCGCCGGTTCCGGGAGGCATATCGACAAACATATAGTCCACATCGCCCCAGCAGACTTCGCTCCAGAACTGCTTGACAACACCGGCAATGACAGGGCCGCGCCAGATGACGGGAACAGTCGTATCATCGAGAAGGAGGTTCACGCTCATCAACTCGATCCCGTTATCGCTGACCTTGGGCAGAATGCCGCGTTCATCGCCCTGTGCGCGTGCAGCATCCTGACCGAAAATTTTAGGAATGGACGGGCCGGTGATATCGGCATCGAGAATCGCGGTTTTATAGTTCTTCCCTTTCATGCGCGTTGCCATCAGGGAGGTAATCAGGCTTTTGCCGACACCGCCCTTACCGGAAACGACAGCGATAACGTTTTTCACGTTGGAATACTGATTCATCGGCTCCTGCAGGCTCTGCGGCTCCTGATGGGAAGCGCAGTCGGAACCGCAGGTAGCGCAATCATGGGTGCAGTTTTCTTCCATAACAGTAAACATCTCCTAAAAAACTTGATATAAAAAACTTGATATACTTATTATACCCTGAAATTGCGCTGTGTCAACCGAGATTCACCGCTTGCGAGGCGGTGATAAACGCGTTATAATGTCATCGGAATACGGTCGGCGGAGGTTAAAGATGGACTTTCTGACAGCGATTCAAAGCTATACTCCGAAAAATGAGCAGGAGGAAAAGGACAAGATGTTCTTTCTGCGCTTTGCTGCCGAAAACCGGAACTGCCTGCTGCGCGATAACGAGACAGCGCACTTCACAGCTTCGGCATGGGTCACAAATCCTGCGCACGACAAGGTGCTCATGGTCTGGCACAACATCTACCGGAGCTGGTCGTGGACGGGCGGTCATGCGGACGGAGAAGCGGATCTTGCTGCCGTCGCGCTGAGAGAGGTCTGCGAAGAAACCGGTCTGAAAAGCGCACGTCTTGTTTCGGAATCGCCGATCTCTCTGGAAACGCTGACCGTTGACGGACATATCAAGCACGGAGAATATCTCCATTCCCACCTCCACCTCAACCTCACCTATCTGGTTGAGGCATCCGAGACAGATCCTCTTTTTATCAAACCGGATGAAAACAGCGGAGTCCGCTGGTTTTCGCCGCAGGGCGCTCTGGAAGCAAGCAGCGAGCCGTGGATGACCGGGCGTGTCTATCGAAAGCTGAACGCACTGCTGTAAGTATCAGTTAAAACGACCTCCCTCCGCGCAGCGGAGGGAGGTCGTTTTAACTGAAGTTATCATTTCAGGGAGTATTTGGAAAGATATTCTCTGTACAGTGTGCGGAACTGCTCGTCGTTGTGCTTCAGATCCGCCTCATAGCTGTGCGGCTGATACTCCGTATAGTTCATCTGCATCACACTCATTGCGATATTGGAGCAATGGTCGGAAATTCGCTCAAGGTCGGTAAGAATATCAGTAAATACAAAACCGAGCGTTGTGGAACATGATCCGGAGCGAAGGCGCTCAATATGCTGATTGCGCAGTGTATCCTTCAGGTCGTCAACGACCTCTTCCAGCGGGTCGATGCGGCTTGCAAGCGCAATATCGCATTTGACAAAGGATTCTACCGCAAGCTCTGTAGCATCTCTGACGGCGGAGAATATGACCTCCAGCTCGTTCTGTGCGTCGCCCGAAAATGCAAGATCCTTGTCGCGCAGCTCTTCCCCGGATTCCACAAGATTGCGGGCGTGGTCGCTCATTCGCTCAAGATCGTTGATGCTGTGGAGCAGACGGGAGACCGTATGTGTGTCGCTCTCGGAAAGCTTGCATCCGGAAAGACGGACAAGATAGCTTCCGATCTTGTCCTCAAAGACATCGATCTCTTCTTCCAAATTACGTACCGTGCGTGCAGCGCTTTCGTCATAGTGACGGATCACCTGCATCGCAGTAAGGATGGTCGTGCGGGTAAGCTCGGCCATGTCGTTCGTCAGCTCGTTGCAGCGTGCAACCGCAACGGAAGGCGTTTTCAGGAAGCTGTCGTCAAGCAGGCTGAATTTCTCCTCCTCCGGCGCCGGTTTGATAATGCAGCGGGTCAGCCGGATGATCTGATCGAAAAACGGAAGCTGGACAGCGGTATTGAAAATCTTATAGCAGGTGTGGAGAATTGCAATGTCAAAGGAATTGATCGGGCGCGAGAGGAATTCCGGAGCAAAAATATACTTCACAACACAGAGAATGATAATGGAAACTACGGTGGAGATCAGGTTATGGAGCATATAGATCCATGCAGCGCGCTTACCGTCCCGGTTGGTGCCCGTAGAAGCCACAAGGACGATGATACCAGCGCCGACATTGATACCCATAATGAGCGGCAGCGCATTTCCGGCGGATACCACGCCCGTGATCGCCGCAGCCTGTACGATACCGACGGAAGCGGGGGAGCTTTGCAGAATGGCGGCAAGAAAGAAACCGGCCAGCACGCCGAGGAACGGATTGCTGAGCGCAGTCAGGACATTTTTGAACAGCCGGGATTCGCGCAGCGGGCTCATCGCATCGGACATGGCGCTCATTCCGAACATCAGAACGGAAAAGCCAAGCAGCATCATGCCGATGTCCTTTGTGCGGTCGCGCTTGCAGAAAATGATCATCACAGCGCCGGCGAACGCCAGCACCGGAACAAAGCTGTCGGGATTGATGAGCTTCAGCAGAAAGCTGGAGCCGGAAATATCATTCAGCGCAAGCAGCCACGCCGTGATCGTCGTACCGATGTTTGCGCCGACGATCGGCCCGACCGCGTTTTCAAGGGAGATGATACCGGAACTGATAAAGCCAATGAGCATAACGGTCGTTGCGCCGGAGGATTGGATAATCGCGGTAACGCCCGCACCGAGAGCGATGCCGGAAACGCGGTTGGACGTGATCTTTTCAAGGACGCTCTTCATTCTGCCGCCGGTCTGCCTGCCGATGGCGTCGCCGAGCACATTCATGCCGAAGAGGAACAGTCCGAGTCCGCCGAGGAAAGTGAAGAGTGAAAAAATGCTCATGCAGCCCTCCAAAATATATGCAGAAAACTATACGCCTTTCTTTATTTAGTATAAAGCAGCCATATTTGGCAGACAAGTTATTTTTTCGTAAAATATTGACTCTCGTTCGTATTTAATTTATACTGATGTGTACAATTTTCGCCTGAGTGCAGAAAACAAGAGGTTCATTGGTTCATGGATAAATCATCAAAGCTTACAGGTTTTCTGGAGCGGCTTTTCTGGCTGTTCCTTTTCATCAATCCCCTGCTGGATATATTCAACGGCTTTTTCATCAGCAACGT
>JAZQNZ010000234.1:0-4342 GCA_045627665.1 Oscillospiraceae bacterium | reverse complement strand
GCGCGGGACGCAGCGCCCACGCCGCTGACCAGCACGGGGCACTGCCCGGCGTCTACGGCGCGCAGCAGCGGGTCGGTCTCGATTGTCCAGAATTGATCTGCCATAAGTATGTATCTCCAAACGTCATTAGCCAAGAAACCGGAGGGGGACCCCTTCCGACTTCTTGGCACTATGATTTTATACGATTTTGCGCGGGAAGGCAAGCGAAAAAAGTTTTGCGCTATACATATTATAATATAGATAGGCAAACGCAATCGGCAAATGCGGCGCAGCGCATCTCACAGCCGGCGGCGCAGCGCACCGAGCAGGATCGTCAGCGCCGGTATGCCGAAGGCAAACGCCGCATTCAGCAGCGGGACGACGGTTTCCGACAGCGCGTCGAACGCCGCCTTATCCGGCGCCATCAGAAGCGCGGCCGCCACCGCTGCGGCAAGCCCGAGCGGCAGGAGCCAGCGTCCGTGCTTCATGCTTGCTGCCGGCACATCCGTCAGCGCTTCCGCGCGGGAAACGAGGCCGAATGTCCGGCGCAGATTTTCCCCCGCCGAACGCAGCAGCAGTGAGATCATCACAAAATCGGAGAGCACCCACATGGCGATGACCACCGGCTCAATGCGCTCGACCGCGCCCAGAACCGTGACGTCACGCACCAGCATGAAATAGGGAAAGGACATATTTCCCGTGAGCGCTGCACCGAACAGGCCGAGACAGCAGACGGTCATCAGCGCGATGACAGCGAGCAGCGCGAGCGTCCAGCCGAGAAAATCGCGGAGCGCGAAGCGTCCCTCCACATGGTCGCTGAGGAAAACAAGGCAGCCCGCCGCCGAGATGACGTTGACTGTTTCCAGCGCCGCCATGCCGTTTGCGGGCAGGTCGGAGAAACGCACGGGCAGAAGCAGACTGAGGTCCAGATCCTTGAAGGTCAGAACGGAGATCAGGACGAACAGCGCCGTCATCAGCGGGCGGATGAGCATGGCGGAGCGGGCGATTGCACGAACGCTGCCCAGCACCGCAGGCAGGCACAGCAGCGCCGCCGCAATCACGAAAACCGCGCTGCCCGCCCCCTGATAGACCGTTGTGACAAGTCTTTGCCCGCCGGAGCGGAGCAGAAAGCCCGCATAGAAGAGAAACCAGAGCGCGTATGCCGTGGTCAGGATGCTGCCGAGGGCGCGGCCCCAGATGTCCGAGAGAATATCGGCAAAGCCGGTGCCCGCGCCGCGCCGCCGGTAGAGCAGCCACAGCAGCGCCGCAGCAGCGGCGAGGGGCAGGGCGGTCATGGGTACGGAAAGCCACGCCGTGCGCCCCGCCGTCCGGACAAGCGTACGGGGAAAACGGCGGATCAGCGGCGACAGCACGGCAACATAGGCCGCGGCGATGCACTGGCGCCGGGATATGGTGTCCTTCATGACGCACCTTCCTTGATCGGAGGAACCGGCTGCTCCATCTCATAGCTGTGGATGATGCTTGCCTCCACGGAGATCTGCACCGGAATATCGCGCGGCGATGCGTCCGCGCCCGCGAGCCGCAGAGGCTTTGCAAGGGCGAGAAAATCCGCGTCCAGCGTCTGCGAAAGGGCAACCGCGTTTTCAATGTCCTGCCGGAACTGCGCGGCAAGCTGGGCGGAGAAGGCGTCGAGCTTTTCCGGTGCGAGCAGATCCTCCGCGTCGGAGCTCTGCTCGGCGATCACCGCATTCAGCGTCGCCCGGATGACAACGGCAAAGGGCGCTTCCGCGTCACCGGTCTCCACGGCGCGGACAGAGGCGTCAGAATTGCACAGCTCCAGCGTGACCGTCCCGCCGCTGCCGTCGGAGACGACGCGCGAAACGCTGCCGAGATCTCCGAAGAGCAGACTGACCGCCTCGGCGTCGTCCCCGCTGAGAAAACCGACGAGTCGCCCGTCCTTCAAAATGCCGTAGCCGTCGGCAAGGATGGCGGGCGCGGAGCGTTCCGGGGCCCGCTGCTGCGCGGCGTCCTCCGAACGCAGCGCACAGACGAGCGCGGCGCCGTACTCCTCCAGCGCAACGGCGGTTTCCCGGAAGTTGCGGATCCGGCTTTTCCCGGTCTGTTCGGTTTCCTGCCGGACGGAATCGAGCGCAGCGGAGATGTCTCCGCCCTCCGCACTCGCGGATGCAAGCGCCGCCGCCTCGCCCTCGCGCAGAACGAAAAGCTGGGTGCCCATGCGCAGGTGCACATCGCGCTCCACCAGATCCAGAAGCTCCGCGATGCCCTGCTCCGCCGCGGCGCGGCCGAGCACGATATTCTGGGTGTGTGCGAAAAAGAGCTGACCGGTGTCGGAGAGATCCTGCAGTCCGTCTGCGGCGGAAATGAGGTCGCGGTCACTGTACTGATACACGATGGGCGTGTTCCCGCCGGTCGGCATACTACCGGACGCGGAGAGCTTTACGCCCTGCGGCGCGGCGTCCACACCGAGCGTTCGGACGAGCTGAAGCTGCTCAATGGCGCGGTAGTTGGAATAAAGACCGCGTGTAAAGCCGCAGCCGGTCTGAGAGAGCAGTATGATGATCGTAAGAGCAAGCACCGAAGCGCGTCGCTTCATTTCTGATTCCTCCTGTCGGGCGTGCGGAGCGCACGCTCGCGCAGTTTAGTTTTTGCAAGCGGCGGGCGCAGAAAGGCTTTCAGGTTTTCCCGCCAGCCGCCGTCACACAGTGGGGAGGCGTAGGGCACGCCGAAGCAGTCCAGGGTGCAGAGATACCAGACCAGCAGGGCAATGCCTGCGGCAATGCCGAACATTCCGAAGAGGATGGCGAGAAACACCATGAGAAAGCGCAGGATGCGCAGCGCGGCACCGAGGTCGCGGCTCGGCAGCGTAAAGCCGCAGATCGCCGTTGTTGCAACGACGATGACCGAGATCGGGGAAACGACCCGCGCGTCCACCGCGCTCTGCCCGACGATGAGCGCACCGATAATGCTCACCGTGTCGCCCACAGGGTCCGGCAGACGCACGCCCGCCTCCATCAGCAGCTCAAAGGCCACAAGCATCGTCAGAACTTCGAATGCGGAGGAAAACGGCACCTTCTGCTTGGCCTCGATCATGCTCAGAAGCAGCTTCATCGGAACCATCTCCTGATGGTACATACTGACGGCGACGAGCAGCGCGGGAAACAGGATGGAGATGACAGCCGAGAGCCAGCGCAAAAGCGTCAGACCGGAGGCAACGACATAGTGCTGCGCACGGTCTTCGGCAACCTTCATCAGATGCGCCATCGTCGCCGGCAGGAGAAAACCGAGCGGCAGACCGTCAACGAGGATGCCGATGCGCCCGGAAAGCAGCTCGGCAGCAAATTTGTCCGGGCGTTCCGTGTGGATGAGCTGCGGGAAGGGCGAGCCGGGGCGGTCGGAGATATACTGCTCCAGATTGCCCGCGGCGGTGAGCCCGTCAATATCGATGGCGTTGATGCGGCGCCGAAGCTCCGCGAGCGTATCCGGGTTGGCAACGCCGTCGAGATACATTATAGATATAGAAGTAGCGCTTTTGCGCCCGACGGTCGTCTCCAGACTTTTCAGCGTCGGGGAGTGGAGACGGCGGCGGACAAGGGCGGTGTTGATGCGGAGCGTTTCGACAAAGGCGTCCTTGCCGCCTTTGACCGTCTTCTCTACCGTCGGGGTACTGACGGAGCGGGTCTTGTCCGATTTGACCTCAAAGACGACCGCCGTGTGCTCTGCGTCAAAAATCACGGCGCAGAATCCGGAAGTCAGCGACTGCGCAAGCTCGTCCACCGTGGCGCACTTCTTTGCGGAGTAGGACCAGACGGCGCCGTGGAGTAGGGCATCCGCAGAGAGTGCGGCGTCAGGAGAAACGCTCTCGACGAGCGGACGGATCACGTTTTCTGAGACAGAGGTTCCGGAAACCAGACCGTCGATCCAGCAGACAGTGACAGCATTCTGCTGTCGAAGCCCGGGCCAGATGCGGCGCATCTCAAAATCATCGCAGTCTGAAAAGAGATTTTGGACGTTCTCCGCAGAAAGAGAAAAATTAAATTTTGGATTATTTTCGGGATGATACGGCGGAACGTCGGACGAACTACGCCGCCGAAAGACTCTATTCATTGACATATGGACAGTATTACCCAAAAAAATCACAATATGTAGTGTTTCAAAAAAAATCAAAAAAACTTTGAAAAAAAGTGTTGACAAAAGTAACTGAGCATGCTATATTAACAAAGCTGTCGCCGATGAGGGCGGCGCCCGGAAGCGGAAAGACAGCGAGTGTACCTTGAAAATTAAACATTGTAAGACATGACTTTTTTGAAGTCATGGAAGCTTAAGCAAAACTTAAGCACCAGCAAGAAAAGGGCTTTTAAGACGTAAAAACGTCGAAAAGATT
>JAZQNZ010000233.1:0-2251 GCA_045627665.1 Oscillospiraceae bacterium | reverse complement strand
GAGGACTCTACGGCCACGAATATGTCACGACGATCCTCGGCAACAGCCACGGCCGTGCGCTCACGTGGGGCTACATTGCGGCGGAGAGTATTGCGGAAAAGAAATAACCCTTTCACATTTTCGCTGCCTCGGAGGTGCAAGTATGCGCAGACAGACTTTGATTTTCGGAGGGGATTTCACCCTCGGAAAGGATCCCGAAAAATACATGTCGGGCGTGACCGGACTTCTGGACGGTGCGGATTTCCGTATGTTTCAGTTGGAAGAGCCGTTTCTGGACGAGCCGGTGGAAAATGCGCCGCCGGAGCGGCTGACAAAGACGCTTGAGCCCGTCATCGGCCGGGCCGATCTGGTGACGCTCTCCGGCAACCACTTCTACGATTTCGGCGAGCCGGGTGTGCGGGACACTATTGCATGGTGCGAGCGCAACGGCATTGCGCACGCAGGCGGCGGCGTCAACGCGCAGGAGGCGAAAAAGCCGGCGTTCGTTGAAAAGGACGGCGTGAAGATCGGCGTCCTCGCCTACGACTGTGTCGGCTCCAAGAAGGTTTTTGCCTCCGCGGATCGCGGCGGCGCCGCAGGACTGAATTTCGTTCGCGCGTATGTGCCGTGCAGTATGCTCGATCAGGTACACACCCGCTTGGAGCGCGACGTCTGGGAGCTGAAAAAGCCCGTCCATATCGAAGAGGACTGCATGGGCTTCAACTTTGCCGATGCGGAGAGCTATCTGGAGTTTGCGGAGGATGTCCGCAAAGCGCGTGCCATGTGCGACATTCTGCTCGTCTATCTCCACAAGGGCTATGTCCATCAGCCGGTGACCGTGGCGCCGTGGGAGCGGCTGATCTCCCACCTTGCCATTGACAACGGTGCGGATGCGGTCATGGCGTCCCACAGCCACATCGCCCACGGTGTTGAAGTGTACAAGGGCAAGGTCATCTACCACGGCCTGAACAACTTTGTCATGTATGTTCCGCAGCTTTCCCCCGGCTTCAAGGGACAGATTGCCGGCGGGAAAGACAGCAACAATGCCGAGTGGGTGAAAAAGCGCGTGGAGCGCTTCGGCTTTGTCCCGGATCCCGATTACCCGACCTATCCCTTCCGCCCGGAGTCCGTTTACTGCCCCGTCGCCAAGCTCATCCTTGAGGACGGAAAGATCGCCTCTTACCGTATGGTGCTGATGAAGGTGGAGCGCGACGGCGTTCCCTACGTCCACGGTCACACCGCCGTCGGGCAGGAGATCTTCGACTATATGCAGCGCATCACCACCGAAGCCGGACTGAACGGGAAGCTGGAATGGTGCGGCGACGAAGCGGTTATTACGGGTGATACGTAAGCGGGAAAATATAAATAAACGCAAAAAGCTGAAAAAACTCTTGACAAACGGCATTGCGTATGCTTTATTGGTTTATATCATAAAATCAAAACCGTTGAGGCGGAGATAAAGCTGTCAGCGCATCCACAGAGAGTCCCACCGTTGGCTGGAAGTGGGGTGAAGAGCGGGGCGGCAAATGGACCGCTGAGGGCAGTGGGAAAGGCAAAGCGCGGTTTGCTGCGCGGCGTGCCGAGTATCTTCTGACGTCAGACCGACGTTACCGGTCGGGAGGGTGTTGGCCTTCCTGTATTGAGCGGCTGTAGTTTCTGCAGCAAGCAAGGTGGTACCGCAGGTACGATGATTTGTTATCCTGTCCTTGCTCCCGAAAGGGAGCAGGGACTTTTTTGATGCCAAATGAAAGGACGGACGGCATGATGCTTTTGACAAAACGATGGCGCGCTGCGCCGGGACACAATTTTTTCGCATGAACATAACAGAATAATATAAAACAACATAAACTGATATCACTGAAATGAAATGAGGTAACACACCATGAAAAAAATGATCTCCATTCTTCTGATCGCCGCATTGGCGCTGTGCCTGCTGTCCGGCTGCGGCAGCACCAGCGCAGGGAACGAGGGCTACAAGGTCGCAATCGTCAAGCTGATGGATCACGCCTCTTTGGACGAGATCGCAAACGCCATCGCGTCCCGCCTTGACGGCATTGCCGCGGAAAAGGGCTGCACCATTACCTATGAGATCTATTCCGGCCAGGGCGACCAGTCCACCATCAAGCAGATCTGCGATCAGGCGATCGCAGAGGGCGTGGATGCCCTGATCCCCATTGCCACCATGACGGCGCAGGTCGCTGCGGTCAGCGCCGAAAAGAGCAAGACCCCCGTGATCTTCTCCGCAATTTCCTATCCCCAGAACGCAGACCTG
>JAZQNZ010000232.1:0-5231 GCA_045627665.1 Oscillospiraceae bacterium | reverse complement strand
CACCTGCAACAAGCAGCTCATCGCGGAGCGCGGTCTGGAGCTGCTGCAGATTGCCAAGGAGAAAAACGTATTCCTGCTTTTCGAAGCCAGCGTCGGCGGCGGCATCCCGCTGCTGCGTCCGCTGACGAACTGCCTTTCCGCCAACCGGATCGAAGAGGTCTTCGGCATTGTCAACGGCACTACCAATTATATTCTGACGCAGATGATCCAATGCGGCGTCGGTTTTGACGAGGCGCTGGCGGAGGCGCAGAAGCTCGGCTATGCCGAGGCCAACCCCACCGCCGATGTGGACGGCATCGACGCCGCCCGCAAGGTCGCCATTCTGGCCGATCTGTGCTACGGCAGCAATTTCCCGCCGGAAAAGGTAAAAGCCGTCAGCATCCGCACGGTCACCCCCGCAGACATCGCCGACGCCGAAAAATTCGGCTGCGTCATCAAGCTGATCGCCCATACGAAGAAAACTGCGGACGGCCGAGTCATGGCTGTGGCAGCGCCCCATTTCGTGAAGAAGGAGTCTCTGCTTTCCGGCGTCAACGGCGTGATGAACGCCGTGGCAGTGCGCGGCAACGCCGTAGGGGAATGCCTGTTTTACGGTGCCGGAGCCGGACGGATGCCCACCGCCAGTGCCATGGTAGCCGACGTACTGGAGACCTTCCGCCGCGGCAACGGCAGAAAATTCATCGACTGGGGTCCGGAGATCCCCGGCGGCATCGTTTCCGCAGACGATGTCCCCACCCGCTGGTATGTCCGCACGGCGGAGGACGGCGGTTTCCTCACGGAGTCGGTTTCCCGCAGCAGCCTGAATGAAAAGCTGGCAGGAAAGACCGTTCAGAGCCTGATCCCCGTCCTGGATTAACCGCGCAGCCCCGTCCTGCGTATGATAAGTTAGGCAGGGTTCATTCTGTCCGGAATAGTAAGGAGAATCATAAGCAATGCTGATTGTTCAGAAATTCGGCGGCAGCTCGGTTGCTGACGCCGCAAAAATAGAGCGTGTCGCAAACATCATCGCGGACACCTACCGCGCCGGAAACGAGGTTGTCGTCGTACTGAGCGCGCAGGGCGACACTACGGACGATCTGATCGAAAAGGCGCACGAGATCAACCCCAGTCCCTCCAAGCGCGAGCTGGACGTTCTGCTTGCCGTCGGGGAGCAGATTTCCGTCTCGCTCATGGCGATGCAGCTTGAAAAAATGCATCTTCCCGCCGTCAGTCTGACGGGCTGGCAGGTCGGTATGCGAACCAACAGCGCAAACGGCGCCGCGCGCATCAAAAGCGTTTCCACGGAGCGCATCCGCCAGGAGCTGGACAAAAGCCGCATCGTCCTTGTCGCGGGGTTTCAGGGCGTCAACAAATTCGATGACATCACCACGCTGGGCCGCGGTGGCAGCGACACCACCGCCGTTGCCATCGCCGCCGTGCTGAATGCGGACAAATGCCAGATCTACACCGATGTGGACGGCATCTACACCGCCGACCCGCGCAAGGTCGCCGGAGCGAAAAAGCTCACCGCCATCACCTATGACGAGATGCTGGAGCTGGCCTCCCTCGGCAGTCAGGTGCTGCATAACCGCTCCGTCGAGATGGCAAAGCGCTACGGCGTGGACCTTGAGGTGCTCTCCAGCTACGAGCGCAAACCCGGTACAAAAGTCAAGGAGGTCGTGAAAAACGTGGAACGAATGATAATCAGCGGCGTTGCGAAGGACGCCAACATCGCAAGAGTCACGGTCGCGGGTGTTCCCGACGAACCGGGCGTGGCATTCAAGGTCTTTTCCGTGCTCGGCAAGGCAGGCATCAATGTGGACATCATCCTGCAGTCTGCCGGCGGGAACGGTAAGAACGATATCAGCTTTACCGTCGCCTCCGGCGATGCGGAAAATGCAGAGCAGCTTCTGAACGAATACAGCGGCGTCATCGGCTGCAGCAGCGTCAGCGTGGACAGCGGCGTTGCCAAGGTCAGCATCGTCGGCGCCGGGATGATGAACTCGCCCGGCATGGCGGTCAAGATGTTTGAAGCGCTCAGCACCGAGCACATCAACATACAGATGATCTCCTCCAGCGAGATCAAGCTCTCCGTCGTCATCGCGGAGTCCGAGGCCGACCGCGCCGTCAACGCCGTCCACAGCAAGTTTTTTGACGATTGATACAAAAACGGCGCTTCCCGATGTAATCGGGAAGCGCCGTTTCTGATATGTTTGAGTAACCTTTACGCCGTCTGCGCCTTGATCTTCTTTTTCCAGCAGCGGTGGCACATGGCAATATAGCTGTCATTGCCGCCGAGGAGGATCTGGCTGCCCTCCGTGATAACGTTGCCCGCGCCGTCGATGCGGGCGTTCACCGTCGCCTTGCTGCCGCAGGCGCACACCGTTTTGATCTCCGTAATGGAGTCCGCCAGCTCCATCAGGCGCTGCGAGCCGGGAAAGAAATGCGTCTGAAAGTCCGTCCGCAGTCCGAAGCAGAGCACGGGGATATTGTCGCCGTCCACGATTGCACGGAGCTGGTCGATCTGTGCAGGCGTAAAAAACTGCGCCTCGTCCGCGATGATAACGTCAAAAGAGCCTGCCCTGCGGTATTCCGCTTCAACACCCTGCTCCGGCATGATGATCTGCGCGCTGCGCTGCAGACCGATGCGGCTGCGGATGATATCCGCGCCGTCGCGGTCGTCCGTGCTGGGCTTGATGAGCCATACGGTCATGCCCAGCTCTTCATAGTTAAACTGCGTGATGAGCGCCTGTGCGGATTTGCTGGAGCCCATCGCGCCGTACTTGAAATAAAGCTTTGCCATGTTCCTCTCCTTTCAGGTCCGCAAAAATCCGCGGATCCGCTCCATCACGATATCCATGGCGACCTGATTGCGTCCGCCCTCGGGGATGATGAGGTCGGCGTTGCGCTTGCTCGGCTCAACGAACTGCTCATGCATAGGCTTAACGGTCGTGAGATACTGGTTTACAACGCTGTCAAGGCTGCGTCCCCGGTCGCGCACGTCACGCACGATGCGGCGCAGGATGCGGACGTCCGCATCCGTATCGACAAAGAGCTTGATGTCCATCTCGTCGCACAGCGCCTTCTCGGAAAAAATGAGGATTCCCTCCACGATCAGCACCTTGGACGGCGTGACCCGGATCGTGCGGTCGCTGCGGTTGTGAACGGTGAAGTCATAAACGGGAGTATTGACGCTCTCGCCGCTCTTCAGCTTCCGGACGTGCTCCAGCAGCAGATCCGTGTCAAACGCGTTGGGATGGTCGTAGTTCAGGCGGGTACGCTCCTCATAGGAGAGATCGTCGTGCGCCTTGTAATAGCTGTCATGGTGGAGAATGGAGACGTTTTCCCCAAACTCTCGGATGATTCGCCTGGTGATCGTCGTCTTGCCGCTTCCGGTGCCGCCGGCGATCCCGATCGTCAGAACACTCATGTCTGCCCTCCGGTGTAAACTTTTTTCGACAGCATTCTAACACAGCACGTCCTCGATGTAAATTGACTTTTCGGATTTATCGGATATAATTTGTATATGCGAAAAAAGCAGTTTCCCCGCCGCCCGGTGCGGCTGACGGAAGTCGATACAAATCATAAAACAGGAGGAATCCGTATGTCCGTCCCTACCCCTCACATCACTGCAAAGGTCGGTGACATTGCAAAGACCGTTCTCATGCCCGGCGATCCGCTGCGCAGCAGGTTCATTGCCGAAACCTTTCTGAAGGAGCCCGTGCTGGTCAACAACACCCGCGGCGTACAGGGCTACACCGGCACATGGAAGGGCGTCCCCGTGACCGTCATGGCCTCCGGAATGGGCATCCCGTCCATCGGCATTTACAGTTGGGAGCTTTACTCCGAATACGGTGTGGAAAATATCATCCGCGTCGGCTCCGCCGGTGCGCTGCAGGAAAACATCCACGTCATGGACATCGTGATCGGACAGGGCGCCTGCACCGATTCCAACTTTGCCCACCAGTTCGGACTGCTCGGCGCCTTTGCCCCCATCGCAGACTATGACCTGATGAACACCGCCGTCGGCATCGCAAAGGAAAAAGGCGCGTCCGTCCACGTCGGCAACATCCTCTCCTCCGATAATTTCTATTCCGACGGCACCGACAGCCACGACCTCTGGAAAAAAATGGGCGTCCTCGCCGTTGAGATGGAAGCTGCCGGACTTTACATGAATGCCGCACGCCTCGGAAAGCGCGCGCTCGCCATCTGCACCATCTCCGACCATATCTACCTCCCGGAGATCCTCTCCGCCGAGGAACGTCAGACCTCCTTCACCCAGATGATCGAGCTGGCGCTGGACACTGCCGTCCGCATGGCGGATTGACAATCATCCCCATATTATTCAATATATGGTGCCGTTTTTTCATCGCGGTACCATATCTATTATCCCGACAAGGCTTTTCACGTTTACATAAGAAATTTCTTGCATTTTCCGAGCAGTTCTTTCGCATAACCACTTGATTTGCGCTGCCGTATGGTGATATAATTCATCCGCTGCGAAAAAATAATCATCGCAGTTTTGCGACTTTGTTCACAAAATTTTTAATGAGGAGAATAGACACATGAAAAAGTTCCTTGCACTGTTCCTGGCACTGGCTATGGTCTTCGCTCTCTGCGCCTGCGGCGGCAAGACCGAAGCTCCCGCTGCTCCCGCAGCACCTGCTGAGCCCGCTGCTCCCGCAGCACCGGCCGAGCCCGCTGCTCCCGCTGAGCCCGCTGCCCCGGCAGAGCCCGCCGCTCCCGCTGAGCCTGCTGCTTCCGCTGATGACGTTGACGATTCCATGACCTCTGCCGACGGCAAGTATGAGATCGCATTCGTCACCGACGTCGGCCAGCTGAAGGACAAGAGCTTCAACCAGGGCACCTACGACGGCGTTAAGCTGTATGCATACAACAACGGTCTGAGCTACAAGTACTATCAGCCCGCCAACGGCGATCAGGCACCTGACGACGACCGTTTCGACGCCATGAAGGCCGCCTGCGAAGCACGCGCCAAGGTGGTTGTCTGCGCCGGCTTCATGCAGGGCACCGCTCTGGAGATGGCTGCAAAGGCATATCCCGATGTCAAGTTCGTTTTCATCGACGGCTGGTCTCTCGGCCTCGACAATGTTGTCGGTATCGCCTTCAACGAGCATGAGTGCGGCTACTTTGCCGGCTATGCCATTGTCAAGGAAGGCTTCACCAAGCTCGGCTTCTGCGGCGGCGGCGGCGGAACCAACCCGGCTTGCTGCCGTTACGGTTACGGCTTC
>JAZQNZ010000231.1:0-3848 GCA_045627665.1 Oscillospiraceae bacterium | reverse complement strand
TGCATCACGCGCTCAAGGCCGTACACGGTCAGCCCTTTGACGTCGTTGCCGAAACGATCAAGCGCACCGCGTTCCGCGTGACGCGCATGGGTCAGCTCGTGGCACAGGAGGCCAGCCGGCGGCTCGGCGTTCCCTTCGGCGTCGTGGATCTTTCCCTTGCGCCCACTCCCGCCGTCGGCGACAGCGTCGCCCGCATTCTGGAGGAAATGGGGCTGGAGGTCTGCGGCACCCACGGCACCACCGCGGCGCTGGCCCTGCTGAACGACGCCGTCAAAAAAGGCGGCCTTATGGCCTCCGGCCACGTCGGCGGGCTGTCCGGTGCGTTCATCCCCGTCAGCGAGGACGAGGGCATGATCGCCGCAGCCGAGCGCGGCACGCTGAGCCTTGAAAAGCTTGAGGCGATGACCTGCGTCTGCTCCGTCGGTCTCGACATGATCGCCGTTCCCGGCGACACCAGCGCCGAGACCATCTCCGCGATCATCGCGGACGAAGCCGCCATCGGCATGGTGAACAGCAAGACCACCGCTGTACGTCTGATCCCCGCACCGGGCAAAACCGTCGGCGACCATGTGGAATTCGGCGGGCTGCTCGGCAGTGCGCCCGTCATCCCCGTCCACGCCGAAAGCGCGGCGGAATTCATTGCCCGCGGCGGACGCATCCCCGCGCCGATGCAGAGCCTGAAAAACTGATCCTGCACGCCGCTTCTCCGGCGGAACGCAGGGATATGGAGATACGAAAACGGACGCCCTCAGGCGTCCGTTTTCGTATTGAACCATATTGAATTATTCCGTTTTTCCTTCGCCGGAGGGTTTTGACTTCGGCCTGTGGCGGCGGTGGCGGGAGCTGCCGCTTTTCTTCTCTCCGCCCTCGCCGGCGGGGGCGTTTCCGCCCTGTGCGGCAGGCTTCTTCTCCTGTCTGGGCTGGGAGGGCTGATTTCCGCCCTGCGGCTTTGCAGCGCCGTCCCGCTGTCCTGCCGGTGCGCCCTGCCCGCCGGCCGGCTTGCTGCCGCCGCGGTGACGGCGGTGGGAGCCGCTCTTTTTCTGCTCGCCGGAGTCCGCGCGCTCTGCGGACTTTTCTCCGTGCGCCTGCTCCGGATGCTTCTTTTCGGTCTTTTCCTGACGCGGACTCTCCTGCGGCTGCTCGTTCTTTCTGCCGCCGCGGCGGTGGCGGGACTGGCCCTGACGCTGCTCGCTGTTCCGGGCGCGGTCGGGTTTCTCCAACGCCTCCGGATGCGCGGTATCCTCCGCAAACATGGGCGGCATCACCCACGGTTCCTCCGCTGTTTCTTCCCTGCGCTTCGGCACGTCCTTCAGAACGTGCGGCAGCGGTTCGCCGGGCCTGGGTCTTCCGCCGGGAACAGCCGCGACCTCGTCCGCCTCAAAGGTGCGCAGCGTACTGTCGTCGCCGTCCAGCTTCACCTTTACCTTCTGGCGCAGCAGATTGACCTGCGCAACATTGCCGTAACCCTCCGTCGTCTCCACAAACGCGCCGTTTTTCGGCAGGGTCTTGACCAGACACTCATACGCCTCCTGCTCATAGCGGAGGCAGCACATCAGTCTGCCGCAGGAGCCGGAGATCTTCGCCGGATTCAGCGACAGGGACTGGGTTTTTGCCATCTTTGCGCTGACCGGCTCGAAATCGTCCAGAAAATCGTGGCAGCAGGACGGTCTGCCGCAGATTCCGATCCCGCCCAGCATCTTCGCCTCGTCGCGCACGCCGATCTGACGCAGCTCGATCCGGGTGCGGAACACGCACGCAAGATCCTTGACCAGCTCGCGGAAGTCCACGCGTCCGTCGGAGGTGAAAAAGAAGAGGATCTTGCTGCCCTCAAAGTTGCACTCCACATCCACAAGCTTCATATCCAGCCCGTGCTCCGCGATCTTCTTTTCCGCAATGCCGAACGCTTCCTTTTCGCGCGTTTTGCACAGCTCCGCGATCCGCAGATCGTCCGCCGTGGCAATTCGGACGACCGGGCGCAGCGGCGGAACGATACGCTCGTCCGTCACGTCATGGTTGCCCTGCACACACTGTGCAAGCTCCAGCCCCTTGCTGGTTTCCACAACCACCTGCGCGCCTTCTTCCACGCTGAGGCCGTTGGGGTCAAAGAAGTAGGTCTTGCCCCGGCCTTTGAATTTTACACTGACAACCGTCATCGGATATTTCCTCTCATTGTGAATTGGGGCTTGCGGCGTCCACCGCCAGCAGGCCCAGAACGTGTTTTGTGCTGACATTAAAGCGGAGATATTCCTCCGCCTTCTGCATCAGCGCCGCAAGGCGCATCAGCTCCGCCGCCGGCTGACGCCGTGCCGGCAGTCTGCCGCAGAGCATATCCGTCAGCAGCAGCTCGGCTGCCCGGACAAACTCCAGCATTTCCGCATTGCCGAGTTCGGCGTTTTCGTTGGCAAAGCTCAGAAGCGTCAGCCTTGCGCCGCTGAGCGCAGCGTCAAGAAAGCGCTCCGCACGCCCGCGCGCCTCCGCTCCGGGATCGTCCTCCCCGACGCTGCGGTAACGCACGGCGCAGCGCGACCGCACCGTTTCCAGCAGGGCTTCGGCGGAATCTGTAATCAGAATGAACGCGACAAAGCGCGGAGGCTCCTCAAGGATCTTGAGCAGCGCATTCTGCGCCGCCGCATTCATCGTACCCGCATCGCGGAGAATATAAACCTTTGTATCCGCCTCGTTCGGCATCACCGCAGCATCCGAAACGATGTCGCGGATCTGGTCAACGTAGATCTCGCGCTTCGGCTTTCCCTTGTCGTCGGTCTGGCGGGTCACCGTGATGATGTCCGGGTGGATGCCCTTTTCCGCCTTGCGGCAGTTCGGACACCGGCCGCAGGGGCGTGCGCCGTCGGCACTGCAGAGCATGGACTGCGCAAGGGTGCGCGCGGCGGCATAGCCGTCCTCCGGGTCGGAGACGATGATGCAGGCATGAGAGAGCTTCTGCGGCAGTTCCATTCCTCGCCCTCCCCTTTGCAGAAAACTATCGTATTATTTTACCTTTTCCTTTCACCTTCGTCAAGAGATTTGTGTCGTCCGGCAGCATCGTTGTGCAAAATGTGACTTGACAAGCAAGAGGGAATGTGGTTTAATTCTTTCATTATTAAATTAGCTAAATCACAAATGCGACGACGGAATTATGCCGTGATCGGAGCGTTTTCAGAGAGTCGGCGGGTGGTGCGAGCCGATACCGAAGGTCACAATGGCAGTCTGCTTCCCGAGCAGGCCCTGCGAACGTCCCCCGTGCGGGATCAGTAGTTCGGCCCGGCCGGCCCCGTTACAAGGCCATGGGTTTGTTGGAACCCGAGAGTGATTATTTTCCGCAAGGAAATAATAATCAGGGTGGTACCGCGAAATTGTCGATTTCGTCCCTGAAGCTGTGAATGCGGCTTCGGGGATTTTTTTGTTATTCTTGCAG
Source organism: Oscillospiraceae bacterium (assembly GCA_045627665.1). GTDB lineage: Bacteria > Bacillota > Clostridia > Oscillospirales > Oscillospiraceae > SVKR01. The sequence goes on along the minus strand of JAZQNZ010000231.1, from coordinate 433 downwards.
ATTTGCGAAAAAAGGGGAACACGACCATGCGCAGAATCATGATCAGCGACATTACAATGAAACAGTCCGCGGAGGAAAAGGGCTACGCGCTGTCCTTCCGCGAAAAGATCGAGCTGGCAAAGCAGCTTGACCGCCTCGGCGTCGATGTGATCGAAGTCAGTCCCATCGCCGACCGCCGGATCGACACGCTGCTCATCAAGTCTCTCGCAACCGCCGTGAAGGACGGCGTGATCGCGGTTCCCGTATCGCTGACGGACGAAAACGCCGTTTCCGTCGCATGGAACGCGCTGAAGGAGGCAAGAAAGCCCCGCCTGCAGGTCGCCGTTCCCGTCAGCACCGTGCAGATGGAATATCTCTGCCACAAAAAGCCCGCCGCGATCCTTGAGATGATCCGCAGTCTGACGGCGCAGTGCAAAGCGCTCGGCTGCGAGAC
>JAZQNZ010000230.1:0-2409 GCA_045627665.1 Oscillospiraceae bacterium | reverse complement strand
GCAGTGGAGCGGATTGCCGGCGCGGCTGGATGCGATCTCCGGGCAGAGCTCGTTGATGATCTCGCGGTAATTGCTGTCCAGACTGCCTTCGATCATCACCAGCGTGTGCGTGTCGCTCTGACGCAGCAGGTATTCCGCCTCATGGATCTTGTAGGCGGTGTTCATCGTCACCAGCACGGCGCCGATCTTCACGCAGGCCCAGAAGGTGATGTACCATGCGGGAATGTTGGTCGCCCAGACGGCGACCTTGCTGCCGGGACGCACGCCCAGCGAGAGCAGCGCGCGGGCAAAGGAGTCCACATCCTCACGAAATTCGGCATAGGTGCGGGTATAGTCCAGCGTGGTATAGCGGAAGCAGTACTGATCGGGAAATTCCTCCGACATGCGGTCAAGCACCTGCGGAAAGGTAAGGTTGATGAGCTCGTCTTTCTTGAAAACGTACTCGCCCGTGCCGTCGTGGTTGGGGTAGAGCACGCGCTTTTTGCCGCGGGTGTTTTCGAAGCGGTTCATGTAGTTGACAAAGTAAGGGAAAATGACCTCGCGGTCGGTCAGATCCTCCATCCATTCCGGCTTCCACTCCAGCGAGATGAAGCCGTCATAGTCCACGGAGTACAGCGCACGCATCACGCCCTCCACGGGGAACGTGCCCTCGCCGATCAGCTCGTAGCCGCCGTCGTCGTTGGAGTCGCGCAGGTGAACGTGCTTGATGTAGGCGCCGAGATTTGTGATGGTCTGCGCCGGGGTTTCCCCAAAGTCGCGGTAGGGATGGTGAACATCCCACAGCACGGCGAGCTGGTCGCAGGCAAACTGGTTCAGCAGGTCGCGCAGGCGCTCCGTGTCGGAGAAAATACCGCTGGTCTTGATGAGGATGGTGACCTTCTTTTCCGCTGCGGCCGGGATGAGCTTTTCCAGCGCATCGACGACGTGGGGGTAATCCTCGTTCTTTGCGAAAACGGAAATGTACGGCACGCGCATATCGCTCGTCACGTCGATCATGCGGACAATGTCCTCAATGCAGGCGTCGTCCGCGACGGAGAGGTCATAGGAGCTGTCGAAGCAGGGGATCTGCAGATGCTTCTCGCGCAGCTCGCGCGCGGTGGAGGCAACGGCATATTTGTGGAACGGGCCGCCCTTGTCATACAGCTCGGGGAACTTGAAGATATTGTATATTTCGATGCCGGCAAAGCGCATCTCGCCGGCGGCGTCCACCATATCGGGCCAGCGCATATCGACCCAGCCGCGGGTGGAGAATGAGAGCTTCATGCTTCGGCCTCCTCATAGACGATCTTGTTTACCGCGCTGATATAGGCGCGGATGCCGGCGCCGATGACGTCGGTGGAGATGCCGCGGCCGGAATAGATCTTGCCGCCGGCGCGCAGACGGATGACCGTTTCACCCATGGCTTCGCGGCCCTCGGTGACGGCGCGGATCTGGAAATCGTCCAGCTCGTAGTGGCGGCCGACGATCTGCTCGATGGCGAGAAAGCTTGCATCCACCGGGCCGTCGCCGATGCAGACGCTCTCCAGAAGCTGGTCGTTTTTGCGAAGCTGCATATGGCAGGTGGCGGAAATGCTGTTGCCCGCGTTGACAACGTAGTTTTCCAGACGGTAGGTCGGCGGAACCTGCAGCGCTGCGGAGGCAATGATCGCGTCCAGCTCCTTTGCACCGACGCTGTCCTTCTTCGCGGCGATGCGGCAGAAGGACTCGTAGACCTTTGCCCCGTCGTCCTCGGAGAGATCGTAGCCCAGCTTTGCCGCGGCCTTCAGAACGGCGGAGAGATCGTCGTGCACGGTCAGCTCAAGGTCGTTCTGTTCCTCCTTGACGCCGCAGTCGAAGGCGGAGGACTTGCTGCGCCCGGTCTCGCACATACGGCGGATCTGGCCGATGCCGCGCTGCAGCTCCGTTGCACGGACGTCGCAGTAAACGCCGTCGGTCTCGCCGCGGCTCTTGAGGATATGCGTCAGCTTGTCAAGCGATGCGGTGAAGCCGCCGCAGGCGGCGGTTTTGACCTCGTCCGCACCGGCCTGAACGGCGGCCATGGCGCAGGCTTCCGCGATAAACAGCTCGTTGGAGCAGCGGATGCCGAGACGGACGGAATCGGGAATGAGCGTACGGATGCTTGTCACGGCAGCGCGGAATTCATCCGGCAGCATGGTGCCGGCGGTGTCGCATACGGTGACGATGTCCGCCCCGGCTTCCACCGCGGCGCCGATGGCGCTGCGCAGAAACTCCTGCTCGCTGCGCCCGGCGTCCTCCGCAACGAACTCTGTCTCGCAGCCGAGCGCTTTGCACTGCGCCGTCAGACTGCGGATCATCTCAAGGATCGCGGCGGGCTTTTTGTGGCAGAGATATTCCATCTGCACGGTGCTGACGGGAACGGCGACCTGCAGGCGGGGCTTTCTTGCCTCC
>JAZQNZ010000229.1:0-3400 GCA_045627665.1 Oscillospiraceae bacterium | reverse complement strand
TGAGATCACCCCCAACCGTCCGGACTGCCTCTCCGTCATCGGTCTGGCCCGGGAAGTGGCCGCCACCTACGACAAGGAGCTGGTGCTCCATACCCCCGAAGTGAAAGGCTGCGGCGGCAATATCGCCGACCACGCAAAGGTGGACATCGCCGACGCCGCGCTCTGCCCGCGCTACACCGCCCGCCTTGTGAAAAACGTCAGGATCGCGCCGTCTCCGCTGTGGATGCGCCAGCGCCTGCGCGCTTCCGGCGTCCGTCCGATCAACAACATCGTCGATATTACGAACTACGTCATGCTGGAATACGGCCAGCCGATGCATGCCTTTGACTTTAGCTGCGTGGAGGGCGGTCACATTGTCGTCCGCACCGCAAAGGCCGGGGAATCCATCCAGACGCTGGACGGTAAGGATCACGCGCTGACCGAAACCATGCTCTGCATCTGCGACGAAACAAAACCCGTCTGCGTCGCCGGCGTCATGGGCGGCGCCAACAGCGAGATCGTTGGTGACACCGCCATGGTTCTGTTCGAGTCCGCCAACTTCAACGGCACCTCCGTCCGCCGCACCGCCGCCGCGCTCGGTATGCGCACGGACGCTTCCTCCCGCTACGAAAAGGGGCTTGACCCGCAGAACACCGTCAAGGCCGTGCAGCGCGCCTGCGAGCTCGTTGAGCTGCTGGGCTGCGGCGAGGTCACGGACGGCGTCATCGACGTGATTCCCAACGAGCTGAAAGCGACCACCGTTCTGCTGGAGCCGGATAAGATCAATACCCTGCTCGGCACGGAAGTCTCCGCCGACGATATGCGCGCCATTCTGCTCAAGCTCGGCTTCGGTCTGGACGGCGACACCATTCTCGTCCCCTCCTGGCGCGGCGACGTGGAGCACTATTCCGACATCGCGGAAGAAGTTGCCCGCTTCTACGGCTACAACAAGATCCCCGTCACTCTCATGCGCGGCGATACCACCTGCGGCGGCTATAACGCCGTGCAGCGCGTGGAAAACACCGTCGGCGAGGTCTGCCGTGCGATGGGCTATGACGAGATCATCACATATTCCTTCATCAGTCCCACCTACTATGACAAGATCCGCTGGGCTGCCGACGATCCCCGCCGCGACAGTCTCAAAATCCTCAATCCCCTCGGTGAGGACACCTCTATCATGCGCACGACCATTCTGCCGAGTATGCTGGAGATCGTCGCCCGAAACTATAACTACCGCAACGCCGCCGTCCGCCTGTATGAGCTTGGCAAGGTGTACTTCAAGCGCCCCGACGGTCTGGCAGACGAGCCGAAGATGCTCTCCCTGGGCGCCTACGGCGACGGTATGGACTTCTATCAGCTCAAGGGCGCGGTTGAGGAGCTTCTGGATACGCTGCGCGTGAAGGGTTACCGCTTCGTCACCGAGAAGGAAAATCCCTCGTACCACCCCGGCCGCTGCGCAAAGGTGAATGTCGGTGAGCTTTGCCTCGGCATACTCGGTCAGATCCACCCGCTCGTTGCAAAAAACTACGGCGTGGATGAGGACATCTACTGCGCGGAGATCGACTTTGAGGCGCTCTATTCTCTCACCGGCGATACGCCGATCTACACGCCGCTGCCCCGCTTCCCCGCCAGCACCCGCGACCTGAGCGTCGTCTGCGTCGAGAGCGTCACTGTCGGCGATCTGGCCGAGACCATCCGCGCCAACGGCGGGAAGTATCTGGAGCGCGTGGAGTTTGTCGGAGTTTACCGCGGTGCGCCCATTCTGCCCGGCCTGAAATCCGTCACCTTCTCCCTGACGCTGCGCGCCGAGGATCAGACACTGACCGTTGAGCACGCCGATGAAGCCATGAGCGCCATTCTGAAGGCGCTGGAAAGCGCGCACGGCGCTGTGATCCGGTAAAATGTAACGCAACCGTAACATTGCAGTGCTTTACAGTTGCAAAAAAGTTGGTATAATATTGCCCGTGGAGAAAATAAGATCGTAAGGGAGGTCCGCTGTCATGGATGACGCAACCAGAAGATTCACCACTATCGACAACAAAACGGAGATCAGAGAGATTCTGTCTTCTGTTTTCAATGCACTTTTGGTGAAGGGTTATAACCCGATCAATCAGCTTGTCGGATATATCCTCTCTGAAGATCCCACCTATATTACCAACTACAACGGGGCGCGCAGTCTGATTACCAGGATCGACCGCGACGAGCTGCTGCAGGAGCTTCTGCTCAGCTACCTCGGTAAGTAAGCCTGTCGGCATTCCCGTTCTGTCTATTTCGTCCGCGTTTCGGCGGTGTGAGGATTACTTCTCACGCCGCCGTTTTTTTATGTTCTTCAGGCTCTTTTCGCTTGTTATTTTTCGGACAATTTTTCTTGGTTTTCAACGTCTTCCGAGAGATGTCGCCAATTTCTTGACAATGCTTGACACAGAATATTTTCTTCCATTATAATTATTGTGTAATCAATTAAAACCTTTTAGCAATTTCTGCCGAATCTGGGCAGAACTGAGAGAGATGGAGGAACACATATGTTAAAAGAGAAACCCAAAACCAACACAAAAGCATATATCATGATTGCGATTGCAATCGTGATTCTGGTGGCCGCCCGTCTGCTGCCGCTTCCGGACGGTCTTTCCCGTGAAGGCATCACCGCGCTGGCGATTATGATCGCGGCGCTGGTGCTCTGGATCTCCGAAGCGATGAATATGGCAGTTACAACGATTCTGCTGTGCTGTATGCTGCCGTTTCTCGGTGTCCTCACGCCGGCGGAAATGTTCAAGGGCTTCGGCGGCACCGTGTTCTTCTTCATGGTCGGCACCATGTCCATCACCACGGCGCTCGCTTCTACCACCATTCCCACCCGCATGGCCGGAATGATCCTTTCCTGGTCGAAGAACAACCCCACAAAGCTTGTCCTCGGCTTCACGATCGGCACGGCTGTTCTCTCCTCCATCATGTCCAACATCCCCACCTGTGCGCTGTTCGCCTCCCTCGGCATCGCCATCATGAAAGCAAACGGCGACCCCAAGCCCGGCACCAGCAATCTCGGCAAGTGCCTGATGATCGGTATTCCCGCAGGCTCCGTCATCGGCGGCTTCATGACCCCCGCAGGCGGCCCGACCAACATTGTTGCCATCAATGCGCTGGAGGCGGTCGGCAACCGCGTCTCCTTCCTTGACTGGATGACTATCGGCTACCCCATCGGTCTGATCTGCTCCGCCCTGTTTGCCCTCTGGATCTGCTCCTTCTACAAGCCCGAAAAGATCACGAACGAGGCGCTTTCCATCGCCAAGGAAATGGTCTCCGGCGCCGGGGCCCTGACCGCGCGCGAGATCAAGTGCGTTGTGGTAATCGCGCTCATGTTCATCGCATGGATCGCCAGCACATGGCTTGCCATCTTCAACACCACGGTTGTCGCGCTGTTCGG
>JAZQNZ010000228.1:0-8202 GCA_045627665.1 Oscillospiraceae bacterium | reverse complement strand
GTTCCCAGCACGGCGCAGACCTTCCCTTCGGGACGGCAGCCGCAGCGCCGCAGCTGAAGCTCAAACCCGAAAGCGTCCGTATTGTCACCGTACCAGCCGTCCGGGCGGCGGACAAGCGTGTTGACGCTGCCAATGCTCCGTGCAGCGTCGGAAAGCGCTGCGCAGTAAGGCAAAACAGCCTTTTTGTACGGGATGGTGACGTTCATCCCGGAAAGGTCGGTCGTCCGAAGGAAGTCATCCAGCCCGTCGGGGCTTACTTCGTAAAGGCCGTAGTCATAGCCGCCGAGCGCGGCGTGGATGCGGGGTGAAAAGCTGTGGCTGAGATGCTCGCCCAGCAGGCCGAAGGCGCTCATCGCTTCCCCTCCGTTTCCTGCAGCTCACGGCTGAGGCGCATCAGCGTTTCGTAGAGGGTGCGCGCCGCTTCGGGATAGGCGCTGCGCGCCGCGACGGCGTCCAGCTTCGCAGTTTCGCGGCTGCGGTCAAGGACAGGCACGCCGTTTTCCCGCTTCCATGCGCCGATGGCGGAGGCCGTCTGCATCCGGGCATCGAATGCGCGAAGCAGTTCCCGGTCGGCGCGGTCGATCCGGCTGCGCAGCGCAGTCAGATCGCCGCCGCGCGCTTCGAGCAGCAGCGCATCCAGCACCGCGCAGGCCGCCGCCGCCTCCACGCAGGGAACGGCGCGCGGAACAATGCAGACGTCATGCCGCCCGGCAACAGAGAGCTCCGTTTCGGTCAGCGTGTCAAGATCAACGCTGCGCTGCGGCTTGGCGATGGAAGGCGTGGGCTTTACAGCCGCGCGAAACACAAGCGGCATCCCGTTTGCCATCCCGCCGAGGACGCCGCCGGCGTGATTTGTGCGGGCGGAAACCGCACCGGAGTTAACATAATATTCGTCGTTGTTTTCGCTGCCGCGCAGCGACGCCGCGGCGAAGCCATCCCCGAACTCAACACCCTTGACCGCAGGGATACCGAAAACGGCGGCGGAAATGCGGCTTTCCAGACCGTCCCAAAGGGCGCCGCCGAGACCGACGGGCAGGCCGGTCACGGTGCATTCGATCACGCCGCCGACGCTGTCCCCCTCCGAGGCGGCAACGGCAAGGATTTCTTCAAAGCGGGTTTTGTCCGTCTCGCCGCCGATCGACAGGATCTCAGCGGCAACCGTGACGCCGCGCTGCGCAAGGATCTGGAGCGCAATGCCTCCGGCAGCGCATAAAGGCGCGGTCATGCGCCCGGAAAATTCGCCGCCGCCCGTGCCGTAGTCGCTGCCGTGCTTCACCATTGCGGGATAGTCGGCATGGCCGGGTCGGGGAATCCTGTTGCAGTTTACATAATCTTGCTTCCGGACATCCGTATTGGCGATCAGCACCGTAATCGCGCTGCCGTCTGCAGCGCCGTCCGTGAGCCCGGACGTAAACTGCGGGCCGTCCGCTTCGCGGGGGGGGGAGGCAAAGACAGACCTGCCGGGGGCGCGGCGATCCAGAAACCGCTGCAGCGCGTCAAAGTCCGGGCAAAAGCCCGCAGGAACGCCCTCGATCGTCGCGCCGACAAAGGGGGCGTGGGATGCGCCGAAGACCGTGACGCGATAGGCTTCTCCGAACGAGCTCATAGCACAATGCCTCCAAGCTTTCTGTAATCCGTCCAGAAGGACGGGTAAGATTTTTCTACGCAGTCCGCGCCGAGGACGGTCACGGGTTCGCTGCACACCGTGGCGGCGACAGCCGCCGCCATGGCGATGCGATGGTCACCGCAGGCATCCGCCGTTCCGCCGCGGAGACGGGCAGCGCCGCGGACGGTCAGGCCGTCCGGCGTTTCGGTGCAGTCGCCGCCGAGGGCGGTCAGCAGTGCGGAAACGGCGGCAAGGCGGTCACTCTCCTTGCTGCGCAGGCGCGCCGCACCGACGAAGCGGGTCTCCCCTTCTGTGCAGGCGGCGACGACGGCAAGCGGCGGCAGCAGGTCGGGCGCGGCGGTCATGTTCAGCACGGCGGAGCCGCGGCGCAGCAAGGCAAGGCAGTCCGTCACGCTGCGGTCCGGCTGGAGGCTGTCCTCCGCGAGACCGGAAATCGAAATGTCCGCGCCGAGGGCGTTTGCACACAGCCAGTTCGCCGCGGCAGACCAGTCCCCCTCCGGGGCGAGCTCCCCGGGCGAGCGGTAAGCGCCGTGGGTGCGGAACACGCCGTTTTCGCAGGAAACGCGCACGCCGAAGCGCGACATGACGTCAACAGTTAAGTTTACATAATCTTTTGATGCCATCGCGCCGGAGACGGCAGCGGAGCTGCCCGGAAGCAGCGGCATCGCAAGCAGAAGTCCGCTCAGAAACTGGGAGGACACGGCGGCGTCCACCAGATAATCCCCCGGGAGAAGCCGACCGGAAAGACGGATGACGTTCTCCGTCCGGGCAATGATACAGCCGCTGCGGCGCAGCAGCTCCAGCAGCGGCTCGACAGGGCGCGCGCCAAGTCTGCCGCGAAGGTGGAAGTCTCCGCCGCAGCCAAGCGCCGCCGCGACCGGCAGGAGGAAGCGCAGCGTTGCGCCGCTTTCGCCGCAGCACAGCTTTGCCCGCTCCGCAGGGTCGGTAATTCGGTTTACATAAATTCTATCATCTCGCAGCTCGACCGTTGCGCCGAGGGCGCGCAGACACTCCGCTGTCGCGCGCGTGTCCGCCGAAGGCGCGGCGCAGGGGACGACCGTTTCGCCATCGGACAGCGCAGCGCAGATGAGGAGCCGGTGCAGCTCGGACTTGGAGGGCGGGACGGTGATCTGTCCGCGCAGAGCCGCGGGAAAAAGCGTGACTGTTCGCATCAGAAGCCCGCCTGCAGATAGTCCTGCACGCTGTCCGTCGGGATGGTGACGGTCCGGCAGCGGCCGATCTTTTCCGGGAGGACAAGGTCGATGTTGCTGCCGATGCGCTTTTTGTCGTGCAGGATGAAGGGCATCAGTTCCTTGAGGGAATAGGTCGGGCGGCAGGGCAGGTTCATCGCGGTCAGCCCCGCCTCGATCTCCGTTGCGCAGTCCGGACTGCAGATGCCGTGGTAAGCGGCGGCACGGCTGGCAACGCCCATTCCCATTGCGACCGCAAAGCCGTGGGTGACGGTGTAGCCGCTGCAGTGCTCGATGGCGTGGCCCACGGTGTGGCCGAAGTTGAGCACGCGGCGCGCGCCGAAATCATGCTCGTCCTCCACGACGAGACCGGCTTTCTGGGTAAGGCATTTGGCAACCACGGACTCGCGGTCGAAATCGCGGCCGAGTGAGACGATCTGATAAAACAGGCGGCTGTTGCCGATGACGCCGTATTTCAGCACCTCGGCGCAGCCCTCCGTGAAGCGCTGCTCCGGCAGGGTGCTGAGCGTTCTTGTATCGCAAAGCACGGCGAGCGGCTGATAAAATGTCCCGACAAGATTCTTGCCCGCAGGCAGGTCGATCGCTGTCTTTCCGCCGACGGAGGCGTCCACCATTGCAATCAGCGAGGTGGGCAGCATGACAAGCGGAATGCCGCGGAAATAGGTCGCCGCGGCGAAGCCCGCAAGGTCGCCGACCGCACCGCCGCCCAGCGCCATCAGAACGTCGCTCCGGCTCAGATCATTCTCCGCGAGGAAGTTGATCAATGCGTAGTAATTCAGGAAGGTCTTCTGCTCCTCGCCGTGGCGGGTCACAAAGCGCACGGTCTTCAGACCGGAGGCCCGGAGCTTTTCCTCCAGCACATCCGCCCAAAGCGGCGCCACATTGTCATCCGTGACGACGGCAACCTTTTCCGCTTCGGGACGCAGGGTGCGGATGCAATCTCCCGCCATATCTATCACACCGGCGCCGATCTGAACCATATATGACGGCTCGGTATTCACCTGGATACTTTTCATCCGATTATTTCCCCTCTCCCTCACTTCGTCACTGCCGCGCGTACCGCAGCAAGCCGCGGCATCAGGGCGGCAAATTCCTCCGGCGTCAGGGCCTGTGCGCCGTCGCACAGGGCGTTTGCCGGGTCGGGGTGTACCTCCGCCATCACGCCGTCCGCTCCCGCGGCAACGGCGGCGAGCGCCATCGGCGGCACCAGCGGAGCGTGACCCGTTGCGTGGCTGGGATCGACGATCACAGGCAGATTCGTCTCCGCGTGCAGCACCGGCACCGCAGAGAGATCCAGCGTGTTGCGCGTTGCCTGCTCAAATGTGCGGATGCCGCGCTCGCACAGGACGATGCGGTCATTACCGCCGGAGAGGATGTATTCCACGCTGCGGAGCAGCTCATAGATTGTGTTGGCAAAGCCGCGCTTGAGCAGGATCGGCTTTTTGGTGTGTCCAAGCTCGCGCAGAAGCTCAAAGTTCTGCATATTGCGCGCACCGATCTGGATCATGTCCACCTCCGCAAAGAGGTCGAGGTGGGAAACGTCCATCAGCTCGGATACAACGGGCAGTCCCGTCTCGCGTCCGGCGGCAACCAGCCAGTCCAACGCTTCCTTCCCGTAGCCCTGAAAATCATACGGCGATGTGCGCGGCTTGAAAGCGCCGCCGCGCAGCATATCCGCGCCCGCTTCCCGGACGCAGCGCGCCGCCGCAGAGATCTGCTCACGGCTTTCCACCGCGCAGGGGCCTGCGATCACGCAGAGCCGTCCGCCAAACACCGCACTGCCCGCCGTTACGGTCGCTATGCTGTTTTTCTCATTGCCTGAAGCACACATCGTATCTGCTGTTCTCCTTTGCGGCCCGGTCGGGCAAATAATCTATGTCCATAATCAGCCCATACTATAATATTTTATTATACAACTCTGTTTTCTGCCTGTCAATTCCGCCGGGAGGAAGAAGTATGCAACTATGATGCTATTTGACTTTACATAATATGTATACTATAATGCTGCGCAGAGCGGACGCTGCGTCCGTCCCGCAGCATGATGCGAAAAATGACTTTGTGCCGTGAAAGGTTAATGGATCATTATGAATATGAGCAGAAAAAATCTGTTTTACATCATCGGCGGCGTTGCCGCGCTGCTGATCGTTGCGATTCTCATCGCCGTCCTCGCCGGCGGCGGCAGCGGAAAGAAATATGACCGCTGCTACGAAAAAGCGGAGCAGGCGTTTCTGAGCCGGGACTATATCGCGGCGGAGGAAGCGCTGAATCAGGCGATGGAGCTGAAAAAGACCGAGGAGGCTTATCTCCTCATGGCGGATATTTACTGCGCCCGCGGAGACACGGATGGCGCCATTCAGGTTTTGTATCTCGGCTACTCCCACGTCGGCGGCGACAACATCAGCCGGATGCTGGAGCAACTCAAGGCGCAGGTCAGCCCGGACGTGTCCACCCCTCTGCCCGCCGGCAAGCTCAGCATCGCAGGGCAGGAGGTTGACAGCAGCGCCGCCTCGCTTGTGCTGGTGGAGCGCTCCCTTTCCGACGACGATCTGGAGCTGATCGGCACGCTGACGGAGCTGGACAACCTCAGCATTTCGTCCAACGGCGTCAGCGATATTGCGCCGCTGGCAAATCTCAAAAAGCTGGTGTTTTTGCAGATTTCCGACAACAGCATCTCCGACCTGACGCCCATTGCGGGGCTGACAAACCTCAAGACGCTGTATATCGACAACAATCCCGTCAGCGATCTGAAGCCGCTGTACCGCCTGACCGGCCTGCGGACGCTGAGCATGAAGGGCATCACGCTGAAAGGCTCCGAGCTGAAGGCGCTGCAGGATGCGCTGCCCGGCTGCAGCATCTACTGCGACGACGCCGACATCGAGGCCGAGGAGATCGTCCTCGGCGGCAGGCACTTTGACAGCAGCGTGACCGAACTGAATCTCAGCGGACTGGCGCTTGAGGACATCAGCGAGCTGAGCAAATGCACAAAGCTGGTCAAGCTTGACCTGCGCGACAACAAGATCACGGATATCTCCCCGCTCGTTGATTTGCAGGAGCTGGAATGGCTGTGTCTCTGGAACAACGATGTGGAGGACATCTGTCCCCTGCTCAATCTGCGGAAGCTGGAATACCTTGACATTGCCGGCAACAGCGTCACCGATATTTCCACGCTGGAGTATCTTACAAATCTCAGGGAGCTCTGGCTTAACGACAACCAGCCGAAAAACCTCAAAGCGCTGCAGCCGCTGACGGAGCTGACACGGCTCGGTCTGGAAAATACGGGTACGGACGACCGGCAGCTTGATATGCTCATGGGACTGACCAAGCTGGAAGAGCTGAACTTAAAGGGCAACGAAAGCATCTCCGCCGGGAAGTTCGACAAGCTGCAGGCCGCGCTGGACAAGTGCGTCATCGCGCACGACGAGCTGCGTTATTCCGTCACGCTCGGGACGCAGGAATTTTTCTCCGACGCGGAGACCGTCGCCGTTTCGTCCGGCAGCGTGACAGCGCTGGACGGACTTGAAAAATTCACCGCGCTGAAAAAGCTGGATCTCACCGCCTGCAATGTTTCCGATCTGTCGCCGCTCAAGGATTTGACAGGACTGGAAAGTCTCGGCCTGTATGCAAACAAGGTCAGCGACCTCGCGCCGCTCGCCGGTCACAAGGCGCTGACCGTCCTCGACCTGCAGGACAACGACGTTTCCGATCTGGCGCCGCTGGCAAGCTGCGCGCATCTCACGACGCTGCACCTCAGCGGCAACCGCATCAGCGTCCTGACGCCGCTCGCCGCCTGCACAGAGCTGGCCGAGCTGGATCTGAACGACAACGACATCAGCGACATCGCTTCCCTCGCTTCCCTTACGAGCCTGAAAACGCTGCACATTGAAAACAACAGCATTTCCGACCTTTCCGCACTGTACTCCATGGTCATGCTGGAAACGGTGTATCTGCGCGGGAACGACCTGCTGCCCGCCGACATTCAGGCGCTGCAGACGATGCTTCCGAACTGCCTTATCATCCACGACGTGGATATGAATGAGGCGGCGCCGTCCGTGGAAAATGCAGAATAGTTTCGTAAGAAACGAACAAAAAGCAAATGTGGTAATTCGGAAATATTCAGCCGAATTACCACACAACACTTACAATATATCACACTTATCTGCCAAATGCAATAGGCAAGATTTCGTATAATATTGCGTCTGTTCAATCTTTTATAATTCAGATATAATACAATCAGCAAAACCAAATACAAAGGAGTGACCCATTCATGAATTTCCACTTTATCGAAAAGAAGCTGCAGATCGACCCCGAAATCAAGACCTACGCCGAGAAGAAAGTCGGTAAGCTCGACAAGTTCTTCAAACAGGAGAGCGACGCCACCGTCGCATTCAGCACCGAGCGCGGCCGCTGCCGCGTTGAGGTCACGCTGAACAACAACGGTATGTTCTACCGTGCCAGCGAGCTGACCGGAGATATGTACTCCTCCGTCGACTCCGCCTGCGCCCTCATCGTCCGCCAGATCCGCAAAAACAAGACCCGTCTGGAAAAGAAGCTGCGCGAAGGCGCCATCGAGCACGAGTTCACCTCCGAGTATGCACCCATGGAGGAAAACGAGGAGAACGAAACGTTCGACATCATCCGCACCAAGCGCTTCTCCCTGAAGCCCATGACGGCCGAGGAAGCGATCCTCCAGATGAATCTGCTGGAGCATGAGTTCTTCGCCTTCCTCAACATGGACGACAACGACAGCTTCTCCGTTGTCTATAAGCGTAAAAACGGCGGTTACGGTCTGATTTCTGCAGCGGACGTCTGATACTTTATATATACTTCAATTAAATTTTCCCGGTGATTGGCAGGTTATTTGCAATTCCCGGTGAAAAGGGGCCGGCTCATTCGGAGCCGGCCCCGTTGTTTTGTTTTTACGGAAGTCTGTACGCTTCAATGATGCGCTCTGCGCACTTCATGCCGTCCACTGCGGCGCTCGTAATGCCGCCGGCATAGCCCGCGCCCTCGCCGCAGGGATAGAGCCCGCGCAGGGCCGCGCTCTGGAGATCCGCCCCGCGCAGGATGCGCACGGGGGAGCTGGAGCGGGTCTCCACGCCGGTCAGCACCGCGTCCGGGTCGGCGAAGCCGTGCAGCTTTTGATCCAGGATCGGCAGCGCCTCGCGGAGCGCCGAGAGCACCGCGTCCGGCAGTACGCCGTCCAGCGTGCCCCAGCGGACGCCGGGACGGTAAGTGGGGACGACGCTGCGCGGGCCGCCCGACGGTTTTCCCGCGAGAAAATCGCCCACGAGCTGCGCCGGGGCGTGAAACACCGCGCTCTCCGCCGCGTAAACCGGCGGCAGACCGCCCGTGCCCTTGTCCCAC
>JAZQNZ010000227.1:0-3218 GCA_045627665.1 Oscillospiraceae bacterium | reverse complement strand
CCGGAAAATGCGGTCGGTACGCCGCAGAGCGCTTCCTCAACAGCGAAGCCGTTTTCGCGCAGGATCTCACAGTACAGCGCCGCGGAGCGATATTCCTTCAGTGACAGCTCGGCATACTCCCATATTTTGTCGCTCACGCCGACAAAGAGGTCGGCGTGAGCGTCGATGTAATTGATGATTGATTGTTTATCCATATCATAGCACCTTGCTGAGAAAGTCTTTCAAACGGGGATTTTCCGGGGCGTCGAAGATGGACTCCGGCGTGCCCTCCTCAAGCAGTCTGCCGTCCGCCATGAACAGGACCCGATTGCCGACCTCGCGGGCAAAGCCCATTTCGTGCGTGACGACGACCATCGTCATGCCGTCCTGCGCGAGTTCCTTCATAACTTCCAGCACTTCGCCGACCATTTCAGGGTCAAGCGCACTGGTGGGCTCGTCAAAGAGCATGACCTCCGGCTCCATCATCAGTGCGCGGACGATGGCAATACGCTGCTTCTGTCCGCCGGAGAGCTGGATGGGATACGCGGCGGCGCGATCCTCCAGCCCGACGCGGCGCAGCAGCTTCAGCGCCTTGTCAACGGCTTCGGCCTGCGGAATGTGCTTCACCTGCACGGGGGCGAGGATCATATTTTCAATGATAGTTTTGTGCGGGAACAGGTTGAAATGCTGGAACACCATGCCCATCTTCTGACGGTGAACGTCGATATTCAGCCGGACGAGCTTGCCGTCCGCATCTTTGATCTTTTTTTTGGTGATGTCCACACCGTCGAAAAGGATTTCGCCGCCGGTGGGTTCCTCCAGTAAATTCAGAGAGCGGAGGAGCGTTGACTTGCCGGAGCCGGAGGGGCCGATGACGACCATCACGTCGCCGCGGTTGATGTCCACGGAAACGCCGTCCAGTGCCTTGATTGCGCCTCGATTGTAGTATTTCTTCAGGTCTCTGACTTCAATCAGCTTTTCAGACATTCGCGTATCCCCCTTTAGCGTTTTGCTTCGCGCTCGTGCTCGGCGAGGATCGCCAGCACCTTGCGGTTGGTTTTGGCCGGGCCGTTGCGGTGGTCGCCGGAGCTCATTCGCCGCTCAAAGTAGGCAATGATCTTGCTGGTGGGGAAGGTCAGGCAGAAATAGACGCAGGTGGCAACGATCAGCGGTTCAGCGATGGAGAAGGTTGCGCCCTTGACGGAGGACACGGCGTACATGATGTCCTGCACGCCGATGGTGTAGCAGACGGAGGATTCCTTGATGATCGTGACGAACTCGTTCGCAATGGCAGGGAGGATGTTTTTGATCGCCTGCGGCAGAACGATAAAGCGCATATTCTGCACCTGACTCATGCCGAGAGAGCGCGCCGCTTCGGTCTGACCTCCGTCGATGCTCTGGATGCCGGCGCGGATGATCTCACAGAGATAGGCGCCGGAGTTCATAGCCAGTGCGACAACGCCGGGGAGGAAGCGGTCAAAGCGGATGAAACCGAACAGCTTGAAGCCGGGCAGCTTGATGGGCGCAAAAATGATGTAGTAGATAATGAAGAGCTGCACCAGCATCGGCGTTGCGCGGAAAACTTCAACATATACCGTAGCAATAAAATTCAGCGGGTTGAAGCGGCTCAGCGCGGAAAGAAAGCCCTTGTCGCGCAGATGGCCGTCCCTGTCCACGCCGAGAAAACGGAAGGGCTGAACGCTGCTCAGACGCATCACAGCAAGAATCAGCGCAAGGATAAAGCCGAAGACAACAGTCAGGGCGGAAAGTGCCACCGTGCAGATCAGACCGTCGCGGAACATATCCAAAAACTGCAGAGTTCTGGCAAAACCGGCTCGAGAGATCATGGAATCGACTCCTTCGTAAATGAGAATAAAGACGCAAAATCCTCCCCGGGTAGGGGAGGGCTTTGCAGAATATCATATTGCGGCGGGAGGGATCAATTCTCTTCGATCAGCCCCTCAAGGATGTTGCCGGCAGACAGCTCGTTTGCTTCTGCAACGAACTTGTCCATGGTGCCGTCGGACAGTGCTTTGGCGATGGCTTCGTTGACGCCGGCCAGCAGAGCATCATTGCCCTTGCTCACGCCGACGGCAGAGCCTTCTGCCTCGTAGGGAACAGGCAGAGCCACGCACAGCTCGGGATAGTTCAGCGCATAGGTCTCGGCAACGGCGGTCTCAATGAAAGCGCCGTCCAGCGTGCCGGCGATCAGCTCGGCGATAATGTCGGTGACCTTTACGAGGGAAACGCAGTCGGCGTCAGGAGTGTTCTCCATGGCCAGATCCCATTGGATGGAGCCGTTCTGCGCACCGATGCTGAATTCGGGGTTGTTTGCAGCAGCCAGATCGGGGAACAAATCCTTGTTGGACTGCGTGCAGCAGAAGCTCTGGCCGCCCTGATAGTAGATATCAGAGAAGTCCATCTTATCCATACGGCTGGGGTCGGGAGAATAACCGGCAAGGCTCAGGTCAACGCTCTTGGCAGCCAGCTCGGTCAGAGTGCCGTCAAAGTCCATGGGGATGACTTCCAACTCAAGGCCGAGATAGTCGGCGATGTACTGCGCCAGAGCCATATCGAAACCGGCGAGAGTGTAGGTGCCGTCGTCGTTGATGGAGTAGAACTCATAGGGAGCGAAGTCGGGGCTGGTGGCAACGGTCAGCTTGCCCGGCGCAACGGTGTTGTATTTGTTTTCAACAGGGGCTTCCTTGGTGGCGCCACAGGCGCACAGTGCAAGCACCATGACCAGAGCGAGAGCGATTGCGATTACTTTTTTCATTATAGTGTGTCTCCTTTTGTTTTGAACTGACGCCACGAATTATAATTCAACTATACTGAATATTCAAGCTGATTATTCAATGAAAAAATGAATAAAAATCACAAACGTCGAAGTTTGTCTACAATGCACAAACAATTGCGGCATTCCCGGCGCTTATCGTGCATCTTTTCGGCGCGGATCACATCATAAGACGGATGACACGTTATTTCCCGGTGCTGCCGAAGCCGCCCGCACCGCGCACGGTTTCGGGCAGGGCGTCCGCTTCCTCAAACTCCGCGCTGACGCAGGGGAGGATGACGAGCTGGGCGATGCGATCCCCGGGGGAGACGGTCTGCGGGACTTCGCCGTCGTTATGCAGAGCGACGATGTATTCTCCGCGGTAATCACTGTCGCATACGCCGACGCAGTTGGCGGGACGGAGGG
This sequence comes from Oscillospiraceae bacterium, assembly GCA_045627665.1. Taxonomy (GTDB): domain Bacteria; phylum Bacillota; class Clostridia; order Oscillospirales; family Oscillospiraceae; genus SVKR01. The sequence continues at coordinate 40 of JAZQNZ010000227.1, read as the reverse complement.
CCTGCTTTGCGGCAAGACCGCTGCGGGCAAACACTGCACC
>JAZQNZ010000226.1:0-3582 GCA_045627665.1 Oscillospiraceae bacterium | reverse complement strand
ATGCCCGCAAATGTTGAAACGATGATGTACGTCAGGGAAAAGCCCTGGCACGGTCTCGGCACGCTTGTTGCCGAGGCGCCTACCAGCGCCGATGCGCTCAGATTCGCCGGTCTTGACTGGAACGTCCGTCAGGAGCCTGTGTTCAATTCCCGCGGAGGGATCATCAATGGCTACAAGGCCAATGTCCGCGACAGCGATGACAGCGTCCTCGGCGTGGTCGGTGACCGCTACCGGATCGTGCAGAACGCTGACGCTTTCCGCTTTACGGACGACCTCATCGGCGGAGATGTCCGCTACGAAACCGCCGGTTCCCTGCGCGGCGGCAGGCAGGTCTGGCTGCTGGCACGGATGCCTGAAATGAAGATCGCCGGGGATGCTGTGGAGCCCTATCTCTGCTTCACGAACGCCCATGACGGCAGCAGCGGCGTGAAGGTCTGCATGACCCCGATCAGGGTGGTCTGCAACAACACCTTGAATATGGCGCTGAATACTGCCAAGCGCACATGGTCGCTGCGTCATACCGAAAGCATCCATGAACGGCTGGATGAGGCGCGGAGCTGCCTCTTCCGCGCCGGAGACTATATGGAAGGGCTTACGCAGTACGCCGACCGCGCTGCCAATCTGACGCTGCGGGATGATGAGATTCGTTCCATCGTGGACGAACTGTTTCCCATCACCGACAAGACCGGCGAACGGGAAAAGGCAAATCTGAAGAAATGCCGGGATGAGTTCATGATCTGCTACTTTGCGCCCGACATCGCCAAGTTCCGCAACACCGCATGGGGCGTCATCAACGCCGCCAGCGACCTTGTTACCCACTCCATGCCCCACAGGAATACGCCCACCTACGCTGAAAACAACTGGGGACGCATCATGGACGGTCATGTGCTGATGGATAAGGCCGCCATGCTTGCCATGAAGGGCGCGGCGTAATATGGAAATGCCGCTGCCAAATCGACGGCAGCGGCATTCTTTATTTATCAAACAAATCACTGTGGCTTCCGGTTCTGGTGAGGGAAAGAACCAGTACATTCTCCTCGATACGGTAGATGAGAAGCCAGTCCGGGAGGATGTGGCATTCCCGATGTCCTTTCCAGTTTCCCGACAATTCATGATCCCGGTTCTTCTCCGGCAGCGGGTTTCCCATTGCCAGCTCAGTCACCACGCTTTGAAGCAATGCAGCGTCATAGCCCCTTTTGCAGATCAGCTTGTAGTCCTTCTTGAATTGCGCGGTAAACTTGACCGTGTATTTCGGTTCGCTCATCGGTTCAGTTCAGCAAAGAGCGCATCCATGTCCGTATAGCCCTTGACAGACGGGTCTTTTGCAATCCGTTCTGCTTCCAGCATGGCAGCGACAGTATCTTTGTTTGGCGTGTTCAGAGAGACTTCAAACGGAATCCTGCCCTCGCGGAGAGACTGACGCACAAAGATATTAAATGCAGTAGAAAGATTCATGCCAAGTTCAGCAAACAGTGCATCTGCCTGCGTCTTCAAATCGCTATCCATGCGGATGCTGATATTGGTCGTTGTTCCGGCCATATTCTCATCTCCTATTCTCAATTTCATCTATAGTATATGTTATTTGCACGAAGAATGCAAGTATTTGCACGAAAGAAATAATTTCAATTGAACAACGGAGGCTTCAACCATGAACATCATGAACGAAAACAATCGTGACAGCATCATGACCGCCACGAAGGGAGCATCGTAATGCAGGGCGTTGTAAGAGTATCCACCAAAAACATGAGCCGTGAGGATTGGCTTTCCGAGCGGCGCAAAACCATTGGCGGCAGCGATGCTGCCGGGATCGTGGGCTTGTCCAAATGGGCAAGCCCATATTCCGTATGGGCAGAGAAAACGGGCCGCATCCCCGAGAAAGAGGACACCGAAGCCATGCGTCAGGGACGGGATCTGGAGGAATATGTCGCGCAGCGCTGGGCGGCAGAGACCGGCAGAAGGGTGCGCCGCGTCAACGCTATCCTGCACAATCCCAATTACCCCTTTGCGCACGCCGATGTTGATCGGATGGTGACGGGTTTCAATGAGGGCTTGGAGTGCAAGACCACCTTCTCCCTCGACCTAAGAAAGTTCAACAGCGTCGAATTTCCTGTCCAGTATTACGCACAGTGCGTTCACTATCTTGCTGTCACCAATGCCGAGCGCTGGCATCTTGCCGTGCTGGTATTCGGCAAGGGTTTCTTTACCTACACGCTGGAGCGCCATCAGGCTGAGATCGATGCGCTGATGCGTGCGGAGGAGAACTTCTGGAGACTTGTGGAATCCGACACACCGCCTGATATGGATGGCTCGGAAGCGTCCGCAGCAGCATTGCAGGCGGTCTTTCCGATCAGTATGCCGACCACCGCAGCCATTTTCGGACGGGACAGGATACTCAAAGAGTATGTCAATCTGCGTAAGGCAAAGAGTAAGCTGGACGAACGTATCACCGAAATCGAGAACACGATCAAGAGCGATATGGGTGACGCAGAAAGCGGAGAGTGCGGTATCTACCGGGTGAGCTGGAAATCTCAGACCCGTTCCACCTTCCAGCCCAAGGACTTTGCAAAGGATCATCCGACGATCGATCTGACACCCTACTACAAAAATACAAGCCTCCGGCCATTCAAGGTCACGGAGGCAAAGGAGGCAGTTTCTTGACTAATATGATCCAACAGGCGACCGCGAACAGCGCGGTCAAGCCGACCGACGGTAAGGCAAATATGCAGCTCTACATCAAGCAGATGCAGGGCGAGATCAAAAAGGCGCTGCCGTCTGTCATTACGCCGGAGCGCTTTACGCGCATTGTTCTTTCGGCGCTTTCCACCTCGCCCAAACTCGCGCAGACCACGCCGCAGAGCTTCCTTGCCGCCATGATGACCGCAGCGCAGCTCGGTCTGGAGCCGAACACGCCGCTCGGTCAGGCATATCTGATCCCCTACTACAACAGCAAAACGCGGTGCAGCGAGTGTCAGTTCCAGCTTGGCTACAAGGGTCTCATCGACCTTGCCTACCGCAGCGGTGAAGTGAGCATGATTCAGGCACAGGTGGTCTACGAATCCGACGCCTTCTCGTTCTCCTTCGGATTGGAGCCTACGCTCAGACACGTCCCCGCACATGGCGACCGGGGAGAACCCGTTTATGTGTATGCCATCTTCCACACCAAGGATGGCGGATATGGCTTCGACGTGATGAGCATGGATGATATCCGCAGTTTCGCCCAGCAGTACAGCAAATCCTACGGCAGCGGCCCGTGGCAGACCAATTTTGAGGAAATGGCCAAGAAAACGGTCCTCAAACGGGTGCTGAAATACGCGCCGCTGAAATCGGACTTCCTCCGCGGCATTGCACAGGATGAAACGGTCAAGACGGATATTTCCGAGGATATGTACGCCGTTCCGAGTACGATCATCGAGGTGGACGGTGAGACGGGTGCTGTCATCAGTTCGGAAGAATTGTCCTCACGGACTGAGCCGGGAATGGCATGAAAATCGGATATATCAGAATCAGCACGGAAGATCAGAACACGGCGCGGCAGGAGGTCTTGATGCAGAAACTCGGAGTAGACGAGGTGTTTATCGACAA
>JAZQNZ010000225.1:0-4546 GCA_045627665.1 Oscillospiraceae bacterium | reverse complement strand
CCGAACCGCAGAAGCGGTTCAGGAATTTTTGGTGGGGGAAGGTGGATTCGAACCACCGAAGTCACTGACAACAGATTTACAGTCTGCCCCCTTTGGCCACTCGGGAATTCCCCCATATTAAATTGGAGCTGGTAGACGGACTCGAACCCCCGACCTGCTGATTACAAATCAGCTGCTCTACCAACTGAGCTATACCAGCAAATTCGGTTTAACAACCAGCGACGCTAATCATAGCAAATCAAAGCAGATTTGTCAACTACATTTTTTCAATTTTAATCATAAAATCGGAGAATACGATTCATGGAACTGAAAAAACTCGCCGCGGAATACCGCGAAAGTGCGGATCAATGCCGCGTTCGTGCGCAGAACCTGCGCGTAATGCTGAAATCCGGCCGCTGCCGCGAACAGGAGGCGCTGCTGCTGCGCCGCCGCATCAACATACTGACCGAGATGGCGGGCGACGCCTATGCCATCGCCGCATACCTTGACAATTATTATTCCGGAGGAGGCGAAAAGTATGCAAAACGTCGCGCACGCGGATAATTCGGAATATCAGACCCTGCGCGGACTGATGCGATATATGCAGGAGGAAACGCCCGGCGCGTCGATGCTTGCTGCGGCGCTTGCGGAGGAGCTGACGGAGCGTCAGGCGCAGATGGTGCGGCTGTATTATCTGGAACAGCACAGTATGCAGGAGGTCGCGGAGCTGCTGGGGATCAATGTGTCCACGGTGAGCCGCACGCTGAAATCGGCGCGCACGCGGCTGCGGCGGTGCCTGCGGTACAGCAGCAGGGCGCTGCTGCATCCGGAGGAGTGAGCGCAGGCGGGGGAATACTGCGCCGCTGCGGGACATATCATGGAGTGATACTGTCCGAAGGCGGTGATGGGAATTGAAAAAAAAGATCGCGGGCGTGGTTCTGGCGGGTGTGCTTCTGCGCCTTGCCATGGTTGCCGGCGCGGGCGAGACCGTGGGGAACTGGGTACGGGAGGTGACCGACGGCGGCGCGCTGAGCGCAACGCTGAATATTGAACTGGGCGGCGACGCGCGGCAGCGGAATGAAGAGCCTGCGGCAACGGCGGCGGAGCCGTCGGCCGGGGCTGGCGCGCCGGAGCTGCTGCTCGTTGCGGTAACACCGCCGCCGGACACGCCTGCCCCCGTGCAGTCCACGGCGCCGGAGCGTGCCGAGGTCGTTCCCGCAGACCTCAGCGCGGCGGTGCAGATCCATAACGGCACGGGACTTTCCGTGGATGCCGCGGCGCTTGCCGCGGAGGGACTGCAGATGCGTCTGCCGGCGGGAGAGGCGCAGATCCTGATCGTTCATACCCACTCCAGCGAGGCGTACACGCCGGAGGGTGACGACTGTTATGCGGCGAGCGACCCGTATCGTACGGAGGACAAGTCGTACAGCGTCATCCGCGTCGGCGACCGGCTTGCGGAAAAACTGGAGGAATACGGGCTGACCGTCATCCACGACAGGGAGATCTATGACTATCCGAGCTACACCGGCTCATACAGCCGCAGCGGCGCTGCAGTGGAGCGGTATCTGGCGGAAAATCCGGGCATCCGGATCGTGATTGATCTCCACCGCGATGCGCTGGGCAGCGACGAGGTGATCTATAAGACGAAAGCCGAGCTGGACGGGAAAACCAGCGCGCAGGTCATGCTGCTCGTCGGGACGGGTGAGAACGGGCTGTGGCATCCGAACTGGCGGGAAAATCTGAAGCTGGCACTGTATATGCAGAACGCGATGGATGCAAAATATCCGACGCTGGCACGCCCGATCGAGCTGGTCAGCGAGCGCTACAACCAGCAGCTTTCCACGGGGATGCTCATTCTCGAGGACGGCTCCACGGGCAATACGCTGCGGGAGGCGCTGACCGCCATCGAACTGTTTGCGGATGCGGTCGGGCCGGCGCTGGCGGAGATGATCGAGAAATAAAGCAGACGTGGTATAAAATGCAGCCTCCCCGGCGATAATGTCAGCGTACATTATCAAAATCCGGGGAGGTAGTTTCCAATCATGAAGGTCTGCGATATTATGAGCGACAAGGTCATCAGCATCGGACAGGACGAGCCCGTGTCCGCGGCGGCGAAGCTGCTGCGGCGGTGCAATATCGGCGCGGTGCCGGTGTGCGACGACAAAAAGCGGCTGCGCGGCATCCTGACCGACCGCGACATCGTGCTTCGCTGCGTTGCGGTCGGCGCCGATCCGCGCGACACGCCGATCCGTGAGATCATGAGCCGCGGCGTCATCACGGCAGGGCCGTTTGAGGAGGGCGGACACGTGGTGGAGGCGATGAGCACCGATCAGGTGCGGCGCCTGCCCGTTCTGGACGAGGGAAGGCTCGTCGGGATGGTGACGCTGTGCGACCTTGCGCGCGACTGCAACTGCGATATGGAGGCGGGCGCGGCGCTGACGGAGATCTCGTCGAATTTCCGGAGAAAGTGACGCGCGGGGGAAAACGAAAATTGCCGCGGCATACCGCAACCCTTTTTTTGCGGTGCGCCGCGGCAAAGCTTTACTCCGTAAAGTGCCGGTGGTCGTTGATGTGGTCGATGCAGAAGCAGTGATACCCCGCGCAGCGGGAGCAGTAGCGGAACTCCAGATCGGGGAAGTCCGTGTCCGTGCGGCCGCACACCTCGCACTTGCGGGTGTAGGGCTTCGTCTGCTGCTCGTACTGAATGCGCCGGACTTCGCTTTTGAAGTTTACGACATTCTGCCGCTGTGCGCGCGGCGCGGGTCTGAGCCGGGCAAAGATGCTGCCGCCGCAGAACAGCAGGAAGTTCAGCAGCGCGACGACGGGCAGCAGACCGTAAAGAATCTGCCCCGCTGCGAAGGAGGAGATGATCTCATACGCGAAGAACACTCCGTCCACAATGGCGAGCCATTTCATCTTGATCGGGATGACGAAAAACAGCAGCACCTGCATATCGGGATAAAGCGCGGCAAAGGCGAAAAACATACTGAAATAGATATATGTCGCCGTTGCGGGAACGCTGGCGGCCTGCAGCAGCACACTGCGGAGCTGCGCCCCCTCCGCAGCGGAGAGGGATATCCCCTGCAGCAGGGAAGTATCGAGCGCGAGGGGGAGCTTTGCCAGCAGATCAAGATCCCGCGGAAGCGTCAGGTCGGCGGGGATACGCAGACTGACGAACAGATACGCGGCAAAGCAGTAGAGGATCGTCAGAAAAACGCCGGAGAAAAAGTAGATCGTGAATTTGCCGGGACCCCATTGCTGCTCCAGCGTTCTGCCGATCATGTAGTAGAAGTAAAACGTGATGATCGCAAGGTAGCCGGTGTTGACGGGGTAGATGATAAAGGTCACGAGCCGCCAGATCTGACCGTGCAGGATCAGGTAGGGGGAGAAATAGATATAGTCGAGGATCTCCGGCGCAAACATCGAAAACAGCCAGACGATGGCGTTCCCGACGACGATATACAGCATCAGATTCGGGATGCCGAAGCGCGGATGACGGTAACAGAACAGGTCGATCTTTTTCATCAGGGATTTCATAGAATACGCTCCGTTTTGAGAAGTGATATGCCTATGATACCCCCAAACGCTGCCGAAGTCCACCGAAAAATTGTGAATTCTTTGAAACAACAGAGAAAAATACCGTGCTGCGCATTGACAAAGCGTGCGTGCTCAGATATAATTTCCGTGTACCATTTATCACGAGTGGGCGAGAGGATCAGCTCTGCGACCCCACACCAACCTGCCGCAAGCGGTAAGGTGGTCCTGCTGATGGCGATGAAGGGAACGGAACAGGTTTCTTGCTGGTGTCTCCCTGTCGCTGCAGGGGGATATTTTTTTGACGCTGCGCGAAAAAATACTTTATTTGAAAACAAAATTATGGTATGATATTTTGTCAGGAAACGAAAGGAAATGAGAAAAATGAGCGAAAAGAGAAACAACAGAGTTTTTACCTCCGAGTCTGTGACCGAAGGCCATCCCGATAAAATGTGCGATCAGATCAGCGACGCGGTGCTGGATGCTATTTTTGCGCAGGATCCCATGGCGCGCGTCGCCTGCGAGTGCTGCACCACGACCGGCATGGTGCTGGTCATGGGCGAGATCTCAACAAACTGCTATGTGGATATCCCCGCCATCGTCCGCAAGACCGTCTGCGACATCGGCTACGACCGTCCCGAATACGGCTTTGACGGCAACACCTGCGCCGTCATCACCAGCATTGATGAGCAGAGCAGCGACATTGCCCTCGGCGTGGACAACTCCCTTGAGGCCAAGGCCGGCGAGGCGGACGACGGCGACACCGGCGCCGGCGATCAGGGCATGATGTTCGGCTTCGCCTGCGACGAGACGCCGGAGCTGATGCCCGCGCCCATCGCGTTTGCACACCGCCTGACCCGCCGCCTTGCCGAAGTCCGCAAGAACGGCACCTTTGCATGGCTGCGCCCGGACGGCAAGAGCCAGGTCACGGTTGAGTACGGCGAGGACGGCAGCGTCAAGCGCGTCGATACCGTTGTCATCTCCACGCAGCACGCCGCAGATGTGGACAATGCCACCATCCGCAGCGCAATGA
>JAZQNZ010000224.1:0-5824 GCA_045627665.1 Oscillospiraceae bacterium | reverse complement strand
ACGCTCCTGCCATGCAAGCCATTCCTTTTCCCCCGCAGTGTAGATCCGCTCCGCACCCGGCGCCTTTTCCGAGGCGCGCAGACCGCGGCAAATGTCGCCCGCCGTCTTTTTGAAGGTGTCCAGTCCCATGAAAAATTCCGGATTGATGACAAAAAAGAAATGACCGAGACGGAAAAGTCGGTTGCTGCCGTCGGGCGCCTTGCCGCTGAGCGCCTCCAAAAACGGGCCGCCCGCGAGTGCTGCGGACAGGATCTCAACGATGGCAGTGAAGCCGTAGCCCTTGTAGCCGCCGGTTTCCTCGCCCGCGCCGCCGATTGAAAGCAGGGCGCATTTGCCCGCGCGCATATCACGCAGGATCTGCCCGGAATCCGTCATCGTGCCGCCGTCCTTCGTCACGACAAGACCCGCGGGCGTCGGCATACCCATGCGCTCGTAAAACTCAATCTTTCCGTTTTGCACGATGGAGGTCGCGCAGTCAAAGTTAAAGGGGAATTCCTCGTCCGTCGGCATCGTGAAGGTCAGCGGGTTGGTGCCCATCATCGGCTCCACGCCGAAGGTTGGAGCGACCGACGGGCGCGCATTTGTGCCGGAAATGCCGATCATACCAGCCTTTGCCGCCATACCCGTCCAATAACCCGCAATGCCGTAATGCGTGGAATTGAAAACCGTGCCGCCTGCCATGCCGTAGATCTTTGCCTTTTCGATCAGCTTTTCCATCATGCGGTAAGACGCGACCATGCCCATGCCGTTGTTTGCATCCATCACGATCGTGGTGGGCGTCTCCTTCACGATGTCAAGCTTTGTGACCGGCAGCAGCGTTCCGTTTTTGATGCGGTCAAGATAGATCGGCTTGAAGCGGTTGCAGCCGTGGCTCTCGATGCCGCGGCGGTCGGATTCCAGCAGCACGTCGGTGCAGATCTCGGCGTCCGCTTCCGGCACGCCGTAGGCTTTGAATACGTCGGTCATAAACCGGCTGATCGTATCCCATGCAATATATGGTCTGGTTTCCATGATATGTTTCTCCTATTGAAGTATATTTCTAATAATATTATCGTCGCTTTTCCGCGGAAAATTAGCAATTCCGGGGCATTCGGCTGCGGTTGCTTTTTCGGAGCATACGCGGTATAATAGTAGAACTTTCTACTATTATACTATGGCTTTCGGAGGGCGGCATGGACTTTCAAACACTGAATCTGCTGTTTCGGTGCAGCCGGGAATTCAGCCACGGAAAAATCCGCAGGCAGGATCTGAGCGATACGGAGTATATGATCTGCTCGTATATCTTTTCTCATTCCGGCTGTTCGCAGGACGACGCGGCGGCCGCATTGAAAACAGATAAAACGACCGTCGGAAAAGCGCTTGTTTCGCTGGAAAATAAGCGCTGTGTCGTACGCACGCGGGACGAAGCGGACAAGCGGATCAAGCGCCTTTCCCTCACCGATACCGGGCGGGAAAAGATTGCCGATCTGCTTGATCTTCACAACGTCTGGCTGACGGAGATCCTTTCTGTCCTTGCGCCGGAAGAACAGCAGCGCTTTGAAGACTGTTGCGGGCGTCTGCTTGCTGCCGCCGAAAAGCTCAACGAAACACACAAACTCACGGAGGAACCCTGAAATGAATCCAAAAAGCAAAGCATCAGCCATCGAATCCTTTATGACCGACCCCATCCCGAAGATCGTCATCAAAAACAGTATCCCGGCCCTGATCGCCATGATTATGGTGATGGTGTATAACCTTGCGGATACTTTCTTTCTCGGTCTGACCCACAACGATCTGCAGGTCACGGCAGTGTCGTTCGCCACACCGCTCTTTATGATCTTCATGTCCCTCGGCACGCTGTTCGGCGTCGGCGGCACCTCGGTCATCTCCCGGGCGCTCGGCGCAGGCAGCGGCGACTATGCAAAGAAAGTAAGCTCGTTTTGTATGTGGGCCTGCGTTGCCGTCGGTGCGCTCATTATGGCGGTTTTGTGGATCTTTCTCGATGGCGTGACCGTGATGCTCGGCGCCAGCGAAGAAAGCATCGGGCTTACAAAAACCTATCTGCGCATCGCCATCGGCTGCGGCGTCTTCTCCATGATCTCCAACTGCTTCTCGTCCATCGTGCGCACCGAGGGCGAAGCAATGAAAGCAATGACCGGCACGCTGATCGGAAACCTGCTCAATATCATCCTCGACCCCATTTTCATCCTCGGCTTCCGCTGGGGCGTTGCAGGCGCCGCCGCCGCAACCGTGATCGGAAACGCCGTTGCCGCAGGATATTACATTCTTTACTTCTGCAGGGGACGGTCCGTGCTCAGTATCAGCCCGAAGTATTTCTCCGTGAAGGACGGAATCCTTTCCGGCGTTCTCTCGGTCGGTATTTCCGCCTCGCTTGCAAATCTTCTTGTCAGCCTCTCCTCCATCGTTGTCAACGCACAGCTCGCCGGATTCGGCAGCGGAGATATGCTCGTCGCGGGTTACGGCATTACCGCGAAGGTCATCATGATCGTCACGCTCATCGGCATTGGCATCGGAAGCGGCGTTCAGCCCTTCCTCGGCTACTGCTACGGTGCAAAGGAAAAGGAACGACTGACAAAGGGAATCCGCTTCTCGGCGCTGTTCGGTCTGGTGTTCTGCCTCATCGTTACCGCGCTGTGCTATATCTTAGCCGAGCCGATCGTAAAAGTATTTCTGACCGACCTCACCGCGCTCGATTCCGGTGTGCATTTTACCCGCATACTGATGAGCACTGCCTGGCTCATCGGGGCGTTTGCTATCTGCCAGAACACGCTGCAGGCGATCGGCGCCGCAACGCCCGCGCTGCTCGCGTCCGTGTTCCGCCAGGGCGTTATCTTCATCCCTGCCGTGTTCATCATGAAGGCGCTGATCGGTGTGGACGGTCTCATCTGGGCGCAGCCGGTTGCGGATGTTTTATCGCTTGTGATCGTGATTTGCATGCTCAACCGCAAAATCAAGCAGACAGATTTCACGATAGAGTGATACTCAATAATGAACAAAATTCTCGGTATGCGGCAGCATACCGGGAATTTTTGAAATAGTTTTGCGCCAAAGGATCCGTTTTCGGGCTGCTGATCTCTATGCGAGAGCGCCCTTGAGCCGCAGATATTTTACATCTGAACTCTCGGCTTTGTCCAGCGCCCGGACAGGTAGAACCACAGTGCCAGACAGGCTGCGCCGAAGGCCGCCAGAGCATAGGCCACGCCGATGCCGGTAAAGCCCCAGTTGGTGAGCCGGATGATGCCGAGCGCCAGCGTATAGCGAAGGAGGAGGGAGCTGAGCGCACCGCAGCAAAGGGTGATGTTGGTGTAGCCCGCGCCCATCAAAACGCCGTAGAGCACGAACAGTATCGCTTCAAAAACATAGGAAAGCGCTACCCAGCGGAAGAAGCCGGCGCCGACCTCGCGCACCGTGACATCCGGGGTCATGAGTCCGATCAGGCTGCCGGGGATGATCCAGATGACGCAGCAGATAATCACCGTCACCCCGATGCCGAACCATGCAGCGGCGCGGAAGCCCTGACGGACGTTGGAAACGTTGCCGGCGCCCAGATTTTGGGCGGTCAGCGCCATCAGCGCGGTCATAACCGCCTGAGGCGGAAGCTGCGCAAAGTTGCCCAGCTTGGAAACGGCGCCGGCAGCGGCAGAGGCCGCGGTGCTGAACTCGTTGATGAGCGCGTTCACGAAGGCGAAGGAGACGGAAACCATCACAAGCTGCAGGCAGTTGGGCAGGGCAATTTTCATCATCGCCTTCAGGATGGTTTTGTCAATTTTGAAGAAGTCTAAACGAAAACGCACAAGGCCCAGACGGCGGACAAAGATCATGGTGAGGACGGCGCTGACCAGCTGGGCGAAGACGGTGGCGTACGCAGCGCCCGCAGCTCCCATTCCGAGGCGGCCGACCATGATAAAGTCCAGTACCAGATTGATCACCGCACACACTGCCACGGCAACGAGCGGCTGAACGGACTCTCCCGCGGCGCGCAGAATGGCGCTGTTGGCGTTGTAGATATACACCACCACCGTGCCGGCGGCGCAGATGGTGAGGTAGGATACCGCACCGTCAAAGGCGGCCTCGGTGGTGTTCATGGCACGGAGCAGCGGCACGCGCAGCGCGATGGTAAGCAGCGTCAGTCCCACAGCAATGAGCAGCAGCACGGAAAAGACCGTTCCTGCGGCTTTTTCCGCGTCCTCTTTGCGCTTTGCGCCCCAGAGCTGACCGATGACCACGCTGCCGCCGTTGGTCAGGGCAACGGCTATGACAAAGATGATCTGGGTAATGGTTCCGCCCAGATTGACGGCGGACATACCTGCCGCCATATTGTAATGACCCACGATGGCCATATCCACCAGATTATATAGAGCCTGCAGCACATTTCCCGCAACCACGGGCATGGCAAAGCGAATGAGCTTCGCAGAAATATTCCCGGTGGTCAGATCCCGGGCGTCGCTGTGCAAGGTTGTTTCTTTCACGTGTAAACCTCCAGTTATCATCTGCGCTGTCCTCCGGGAAACAGACCGGGTTCCGTCCCGGCATCCGGAGCGAAGCGAAGATTGACTTGCGGCGTAATTGCAAACCGCAAGTTTGATTATATCCGATGAGTCAGCATTCCGCAAAGGTTTTTTTACTTTTTTTAACTTCGTGATCTCCGCGGCAAAGCGATGAACATCGTTACGGCTTCGGCGCGGGCAGCTCGTCATACATGGCCTGCAGCAGTTCCGCCAGAAATGCGCGGTCATCCACATTGTCCACCAGAAGCATCTCCTTTGCGCCGGGGTATGGAAGCTCCCGCGCGGCCTGCGGCATCAGCCGAAGCGCCAAGGGCGTCGGCTTGACCAGAAAACGGTCGTCATAGATCCCGCCGACGACCTTTCCGTTGCAATATATGATGTATTCGCCCATCATGGCGCGGAATCGGATATTCCCCGCCTCGCTGAGCTGCTCCCGAATAAACTCCTTATACTCTCTGCTGCTCGCCATATACTTTCTCCTTTTTCAGGCGTCGGACGGTTTTTGCCGCAGACGCTTCAGCTCGCCGACCGTGGAAATGATGATCGCCGCAATAAAGAAAAGGAAGCTGACGATCTGACTGTTCGCAAAATGTTCGCCGGTCAGAAGGCCGCAGATCAGGTTGAACGTCGGCGTCAGATACTGCGCAAAACACATGATAATCAGCGAAAACTTTGAAACGCAGTTGGAATAGAGGAACATGGGCAGAGCGGTGACGACGCCGCCGCCGAGCAGAAAACCGATCTGCCGCAGGTCAAACCCCGCGATATCGCCCGTGCGGAACGCCAGCAGAAACACGATTGCAAGCGGCGTCAGAAGCAGCGTTTCCGCCGCAATGCTCAGCACGCCGTCGATGTGTATGCTTCGCTTGAGCGAACCATACACTGCCCAGTTGACCGCGATCACGAGGGAGATGAGCGGAAAGCTGCCGAAGGCCACCGTGCTGATGATCACGCCGATGCAGGCAATGCCGAGCGCCGCAGCCTGCCACGCGGTACTCTTTTCCTTATAGACGATCACGCCCACCGCGAACAGGAGCAGCGGGTTGAAATAGTAGCCGAGGCTTGCGTCCAGAACGTGTCCCGCGTTGACGACAACAATAAACACCGCCCAGTCCGCAAGAAGAAAGACCACGGCGGGCAGCATGAATTTCATAATGCTGCGGCTGCGAAACAGCGCGCGCAGCTCGCCTATGCGATGCTGCAGGGCAAGGAGCAGCACCGAAAACACCGCTGCCATGATAATGCGAAATGCGAGGATCGTATAGGGATCCACGTCCGAAAGAAATGCCCAGTAAAGCGGCTGAAAGCCCCACAGT
>JAZQNZ010000223.1:0-5384 GCA_045627665.1 Oscillospiraceae bacterium | reverse complement strand
AAACATCCGAAGATTTCCACATTTGGCGCCGGGTTTTACCGGGGCCTGATTGTTGTTTCCCCAATTCCCCTTGTCTTTTATACATCCGGCTCGATTCCTCTGCTTTTGAGGCACATAAAATGGGCGCGCTGCAAAATTCCTTATTTTGCAACGCGCCCATTCCGGCTTATTTATATCAGTCGGTCAAACTGATCTGCAGATTCCGGCGGTCTGCGACGACCGAATAGTCGAGGATCTCGCCGTCGGCACTTTCAAAGCTGACATAGGTAGCGCCGTTTTTCAGAGAAGTGAGGACGGCACGGCTGCCGTCTTCAATTTCGACGGAGAGAATTTCGGGATCCTCCACCGAGACTGTCCACGCGCCGTCCGGCAGCGTCAGCTCGGCATGCGCTCCGCCGTTCAGCGCGGCGGCAGCGCCGGCAAAGCCGAGTGTCAGCACAGCGGTGACGGCCAGCGCGGCGATGCGGTGCTTTTTTCCGTCCAGCAGGAGCAGGATGAGCACGACCGCAAGCGCAAAGCAGAACAGTGCGCTGAGCAGATGGAAGGGGAACCGGCCGAGCGCGGCGCGGAAATACGATACGCCCTGCCAGCCGAGATAGCCCGTTGCGACGCAGAGCACGAGCGTGCCGAGCCAGTTCTGCTTTTTGACAAGGAACGCGACGGCGGCGCCGGGAATGGTCAGGAGCGTGATGAAAAACCAGCGGCGGTAGTATTGAAAGATCCACCAGCCGGTAAACGGCGCCTGCACCAGATAGATGAGCGGCTGGCTGACGAGAAAAAAGACGAAGCATTTCAGTGATGCTTCCCACCACGTTTTGCAGTTCGTGATGATGAGCAGGGCGAAGAGAACCCAGCATTCCAGTGTTACGCCGATATCGCTCAGAGAGGTGTTTTTCAGCGGGGGAATGAGGCACACAAGCCCGGTATAGACCGCGGTGACGACGGCAAACAGCAGCACGCGCGGCCACGACATATTCAGTTCTCTGAAAAATTTTTTCCTAGCTTTCCGTTCCTGATTGTTTTTTCGCAGGGAGAAAGCCGTGCGGCGTCAGAGCGTTTCCAGTACGCTGCAGAGCCCTGCGGCGAAGGCGGCGTGGCCTGCCTCCGTGAAGTGGAGACCGTCGAAGCCGAGCTCCACGTTCCACTGCGACGCATCCGCAAAATGAACGCCGAGCTTCGCGGCGAGGTCGGCATAGTATCCGCCGAGAAGTCGGGACTGCTGCACCAGCTCGTCCGTTTCCACCCAATGTCCGCGCTGCATGGCGGGCGGCGCGATGAGCAGCAGCCCGTCCGCGGCAGCGGGCAGCACGCCGCAGAGATAGCGCAGAAAGCCGTCCATGCGCAAAGCAACATCCTCCGCAGGGAAACCGGCGTTCCAGAGGAGGTCGTTTGATCCGAGCATCACTGCGGTCAGGCTCGGGGCAGAGGCGAGGATCTGATCTGCGGCGGCACGCATCTCCGCGGGAGCGATTGGGATCTGACGGCCGTTCAGACCGCAGTTGACCGTCTGCCAGCCGGCAGAGGCAAGGAGGCCCGTCCAGCGGACATCATCGGGGAAGCGGCTGCCGATCCCGGAGCGGGGATCGTGACCGAAGGTGTTGGAGTCCCCGTAGCAGAGCAAAGTTTTCATTGTGCACCTCCGATCACGGCGGCAAGCGCCGCCGACGTTACTTCACCGTTGAGCAGACCGCCTTCCACGATTACGGCAGAGTCGGCAACGCTGGGAGCGAGGCACTTTGCCGTTTTTCCGAAGCCGCTGCCCTCGGATGTTGCAAACAGGACGATCTTCTTCCCGGAAAAGTCGTGCGCTTCAAGGAATGTGTTGATGATCGTCGGGGCAACATATCCCCAGATGGGAAAGCCGAGATAAATTACATCATAGTCTGCGGGGTCCAGCGTGTCCCGGAGTATGGCGGGACGGGTGTGCTTGCCGTGGATCTCTCTCGTGGAGCGGGAGAACGGATTCATCCAGTTGAGGTCGCTTTTGCTGTAGGGCACCTCGGGACGGATCTCATGTATGTCCGCGCAGGCGGCTTCCGCCAGAAGCTTTGCCGCGGCAGCGGTGGTGCCCGTCGCACTGAAATATGCAACAAGTGATTTCTGCATTGTGTTTGCCTCCGATTCAAATGCTTTTCTCGGAAAATCATACGTCTTTCCGCCGGAGAATGCAAGCAAAAAACGCGCGCGGGAGCTGCCGGAATATGCACACGCGGGCAATCCGGACTTGACCTTCGCGGTTTTGTTGATATACTGATAAGGAAAACTTTTGCGCAATCAAGTGGAGGAACAACGGATGAAAATTGCGGTAACTTATGAAAACGGTCAGGTCTTTCAGCATTTCGGAAAGACCGAAGCATTTAAGCTTTATGACGCGGCGGACGGAAAGGTGCTGTCCTCTGAAGTGATTGGCACGGACGGCAACGGCCACGAGGCGCTGGCGGAGTTCCTTGCGGACAAGGGCGTTTCCATCGTGATCTGCGGCGGACTCGGCGGCGGCGCACAGGCGGCGCTTGCGGACGCCGGAATCATCGTGTTCTCCGGCGCCGACGGCGACGCGGATGCGGCAGTGGATGCTTTCCTGCGCGGCGAGCTCGTTTCCGGGGGCGTGAACTGCGATCATCACCACGAGGAGGAAGAGGAAGGCTGCGGCGGTCACTGCGGCGGCGGGTGCGGAGGCTGCGGCGGCGGATGCCATTCCCGGATCCTCTTTGAGGGACGCAACGCAGGCAAGGTCGTCAAAACGCACTATACCGGTACCTTGAACGACGGCACGGTGTTTGACTCCTCCTATGACCGCGGCGAGCCGCTGGAGTTTGTCTGCGGCGTCGGAATGATGATCCCCGGATTCGATAAGGCTGTGGTGGACATGGAGGTCGGCCAGACTGTCGAGATCCATCTCGCGCCCTCCGAGGCTTACGGCGATCCCGACCCCAGAGCGATTTTCACGCTGGAGCTGGCGCAGCTTCCCGGCGCGGAGGAGCTGACCGTCGGAGAGGGCGTTATCCTGTATGACGATACAAACCGGCCTGTACCCGTCAAGGTCGCTGCAAAGGACGAGACGAGCATTACCTTTGACGCAAACCATGAGATGGCGGGCAAGGAACTGAATTTCCGCATCGAGCTGGTTTCCGTGGAGGAATAATCAGAGAATATGATTTTTCCCGTCTGCTGACGATTCAACGCCGGCGGACGGGAAATTTTTCCTTTCGCAGAGCGCGCGGCGGTCAGAAGCCGACGCCGAACAGCTCCAGAACGATGCGGACGAGCAGAAGCGCGAGAACGGTCAGAATGACGGGAGTGACGATTTTCGAGCCGTTTTTGATCATGAGTCCTGCGCCGAGATACTGCCCGGCAAAGGCGAACACGGCTGCAATGAGACCGATGGGAACCAGCACCTTGCCTGCCATGAGCGAGGTTGCCAGCGCACCGATATTGGACGAGAGATTGACGATCTTGACGTTGCCGGAGGCGGTGCGGAGATCCATCTTCGCAAGGCGGCAGAAGGCGATGAGCAGAAACGTTCCCGTGCCGGGACCGTAAAAACCGTCGTAAACGCCGATGACGAGTGCGCAGCTCCAGACGATGGCGCGCTGCTTCCACGGGGCGATCTCGCCGGGCGTTTCGGGGAAGGACTTCTTTTTCAGCATCACCGCGGCGACAATGAGCAGCACCACGATGAGCACATAGCGCAGATAGGTCTCGTTTACCAGAAGCTGCAGAGAGGTGCCGAAGTGAGAGCCGAGGATGGCGAGGACGATCGACGGAATGGCAAGAAGCCAGTTGACGTAGCCTTTTCTGATGTAGCGCACGGTGGAGGCGATCGTACCGAGACCGGCGGAGAGCTTGTTGGTGCCGAGCGCGTAGTGCGTCGGCAGACCGACCATCAGATAGACGGGCAGAGAAATCAGCCCGCCGCCGCCTCCGATGGCATCCACCACCGAAGCGACAAATACGCCCGCGCAGATGATCAGCACGGCCCAGACCGGATATCCCGCGATCAGCATGACAGAACTCCCCCTTCATTGCGGAAAACAAAGGTGAATATAGCACAGTTTCGGACGATTTTCAAGGAAAAATGAAAATCTTTGTCCTTTTCCGGACACTTCAGGTGTCAAATTCGAGAAGGTAGAGTCGGTGCGCGTCGGCGTCGTAAACGGCGAGGGAAAAGTTGAAGGAATATCGGTCAAAAAGAGCGGCATCGTCATAGCGGTCGGCGCTCTCCGGGCGTCTGCCATAAAATCAGCAGAATTGATACATGACGCTTGCAAGATCACGCGTTCTGTGCAAGAATGAGTCAGAAAGAGTTCAGAAAAACTTGGATTGGAGCGGAATGGAGAAGAAAACTATGGAACGATATGATGCTGCGGTGATCGGTGCAGGTGTGCTCGGCGGGTTTGCCGCGCGGGCGCTGATGCGCTATGATCTGCGCGTTTGCGTGCTGGAGCAGGAGGCGGAAGCCTGCACCGGCGTGAGCAGAGCGAACGCCGCGATCGTCTATCCCGGATATGACGTCCCGCCCGATACGCTGAAAGCGCGGCTGTGCGTGCCGGCCTGCGAAGATTTTCCGGCGCTGTGCCGCACGCTGGGCGTGCGTTTTTCCCGCTGCGGCTCGCTTCTTTTATGCTTCGGCCCGGAAGGGGAACGGTCTGTCCGCGAGAAATACCGTCAGGGGCAGCAAAACGGCGTTGCCGGTCTGGAACTGCTTACGGGCGCCGAGGTGCTGGCACTGGAGCCGGGGCTGCGGCGCGATGTATGCATGGGGCTGCTTGCCCGCGCTGCCGGAACGGTGGAGCCCTGGGAGCTCGGGACGGCGGCGTGCGAGAACGCGCGGGACAACGGCGCGGAATTTCACTTTGATACGGAAGTGCGCTCCGTCCGAAAAGCGGACGGCGGGTTTTATCTGGCAACGACGCGGGGGGAGCTGTTTGCCCGTGCCGTCGTCAACTGCGCCGGGCTGCGTGCGGCGGAGCTGCGGGAGACGCTTTTGCCGCCCGATGTCGGCATCCGCAGCTCACTGACGGATTTTGCGATCTTCAATGATAAACATTATGTAAACCATATCATATTTACGGAGGAAGAGGACGGACGCAAGGGCGTGACGCTCGTTCCGACGGTAAACGGCAGACTGATGGCGGAAGGGCCGCTCAAGTGCCGGAGCGACGAAGCGGCTGCACGCAATTCCGAAGCCGGACTGGAGGCCCTGTTTGCGCAGTGCGAGACGCTGCTGCCGGAGCTTGACAGAGGCGCGGTGCTGCGCCGCTTTGCCGCCGTGCGGCCCAATCCGTACGATGTCCGCGACCCGCGTCGGTCGATCGGGAGCTTTACCGTGCGCAGTGAGGACGGACTGATCAGCTTCCTCGGCATCAAAACGCCCGGCCTGACCT